>DASQYN010000693.1:0-2604 GCA_035639215.1 Burkholderiales bacterium | reverse complement strand
TTCGTCGCGCTCGGGCCGGTCGATATGCGCTACTCATTCGATCGTAAGCGCTGCGTGAAGACGCGTTCTGGCGCGGCGGCGTGCAGCGTCGCATTGTCTCGCGCGTGGACGGGTCAGTTCGGCGCGGGCTGCTGTTTCGCGGGCGGCGGGAGCGGCGCGGGCACGGTGATGTGGCCGAGTTCGCGCTCAAGCTCGCGGGGGTCGAGGCGGGCGCGGGTCGCGAGCCAGTACTTGGGTGCGAGCTCGAGGTAGCGGTCGCGCGGCCAGTAGGGCAGGACCTTGATGATCTCGCAGAAGTAAGGCTCGGGGTCGAGGTCGTGGAGCTTGCACGAGGCCACGAGGGACAAGATGTTGCCCGCGGCGGTGGCGTGGTCGTCGGAGCCGTAGAACATCCAGGCCTTGCGCCCGAGACAGATGGGTCGGAGGGCGCGTTCGGCGCCGTTGTTGTCCATGCGCAAGCGGCCGTCGTCGAGAAAGCGACGGAGCGCGCTTTCCTGACGAAGCGAGTAGCCGAGGGCGGTGGCGACGAGGCCGCGCCCATCGAGCTTGGCCTGCTCGGCGGCGGCCCAGGTGAAGAACGCGTCGACGAGTGGACGGACCTCGGCGTCGCGCCGGAGCTTTCGCTCGGCGGGCGCGAGCTTGGCGAGCGGCCGGTCGGCGTCGAAGATGGCGTCGATGAGACGAACGCCTTGAAGGCCGAGCGGGTGCTTGCAGACGGCGGCCTCCCAGTACTTGCGCCTGGCGTGGCTGAAGCAGCCGACCTCGATGGGAGGGGCCCCGCACTCCCCCGGCTTTTCGCTGGCACCCTCGGGCGGCAGACCCTTGAAGAGGGCGTCGTAGATCGCGTGCGCGTCGGCCTGGATATAGCCGTGGAACCCCTTGAACATGTCCCACGCGGTCAGGCTCGTGTGCTTCGGCTGGAAGTCGAGAAAGACGTGGTCCTTGTCGGCGAGGCTCACGAAGAAGTGGCCCTTGCGGCAGGGCTGGCGCTTGCCCTCGATGCGCGTCGGCTGGATGGCGACGCCCGTGGCGTCGGTGGCGATGCAGAAGGCGGTGGCGATGGCCTCCTTTCGCGCCGCCTCGACGATGCAACCGAATGTCGCGCCGACGTGCTCGGCATACCGGCACATGATGCTGCGATCGATTTTGAAGCCCTCGCGCTCGGTCTGCTGCTCGTAGCGGTGGAACGGGACGCCGAGCACGTATTTCATCGCGAGCAGGTGCGCGATCATCGAGGGCGCGAGGATGCCCCGGGGCATGATTGGGCCTCCCCCGATTTCTTGGACAAGAAAGATGAGTCAGGATGGCGTCCAAGATGTCCGAGGAACAGAAGGGTCGGAAGCGTCGTCGTAGCTTCACGAAAGAGTACAAGGCCCAAGTGGTGGCGCTCTGCGGTCAGGAAGGCAGGACCCCGCACAGCGTGGCGCGCGAGCTCGGGCTGACGCCGACCGCGGTACGGGCCTGGGTCCAGCAGGCAAAGGTCGACGGCGGCGGCGGGGGAACCGGCGCGTTGACGACGCAGGAGCGCGAGGAGCTGTCGCAGCTGCGTCGCGAGGTCCGGACGCTGAGGCAGGAGCGAGACATCCTGCGCAAGGCGACCGCTTTTTTCGCCAAGGAGGGAACGTCGTGACCGCGGACGTGTCCCGGATCGCCGGCGAGCTCGGGGCGCCGGTGGCGGCGGTCTGCCGTGCGTTGCAGGTTCCGCGCAGCACGGCGTACGCCCGGCGTGGGCGGCCTCCGAGCCCGCGCATGCGAGCGACGGCCGCCCTCGACGTGAAGGTGCGTACCGTGCACGCCGAGAGCCACGGTCGGTACGGCAGTCCTCGCGTCCATCAGGAGCTGGCCCGCTGGGGGCACCGCGTCGGCCGCAAGCGCGTCGAGGCCCGGATGCGCGCTCTGGGGCTGGTGGGCCGGCGACCGCGACGCTTTCGCCGGACTACGGAGGCCAACCCCGCCCACTGCCCGGCTCCGAACCTTCTCGACCGGCGCTTCCAGTGGGCAGCGCCGAACCGAGCATGGGTCGGCGACATCACGTACGTGTGGACGCTCACGGGCTGGGCCTACCTGGCCTTGCTGGTCGACCTGTGCACCCGACGGATCGTCGGCTGGGCGCTTTCGACCCGCTGCGACACGGAGCTCGCCCTGCGTGCCCTCGACGCCGCGGTGGCCCGGCACCGGCCCGAGCCAGGGCTTCTGCATCACACCGATCGAGGCTCGACCTATACGAGCGCGGACTACCGCGAGCGCCTCAAAGCCCTCGGCTTCGTCGAGAGCATGAGCCGCAAGGGCAACTGCTTCGACAATGCCGTGGCCGAGTCGACCATCGGGACCATCAAAGCCGAACTGCTGGACCGCTGGACCCCCGCCGACGTCGAGGACATCCGCCGCTCTCTCTTCCCCTACATCGAGGGCTTCTACAACCGTCGACGGCTGCATTCCTCTCTCGGCTACAGAACCCCCGTGGAGAGAGAGTTTGATTTTGTTTCTTCGAGAGCGGTGGCATAAACAACCTGTCCAACGAATCGGGGGATCCCCATGATCTCCTTGGGCATGGGCGCGACGCGGATGTCGACGCGTGGCTCGCAGCGCGCGGTCGCGCTCGGC
>DASQYN010000692.1:0-3868 GCA_035639215.1 Burkholderiales bacterium | reverse complement strand
GGCGCTGGAAGTCCTTCTTCTGCCGCTCGATCTGCTCGGTAGCGAAGGCGCGGCAGAGCCGCTGCGTTTCCTCGGGCGGCAGGTTCTTGCCGTATTTTTTCTCGATCTGCACCTCGATCGGCATGCCGTGGCAGTCCCAGCCCGGGACGTAGGGCGCGTCGAAGCCGGCGAGCGTCCGCGACTTGACGATGATGTCCTTGAGGATCTTGTTCACCGCCGTGCCGATATGGATGTCGCCGTTCGCGTAGGGCGGGCCGTCGTGCAGCACGAAGCGCGGCCGGCCTTTGGCGACCTGGCGCAGGCGCCGGTAGACGCCTTTGTGGTGCCATTCCTTCACCCATTGCGGCTCGCGCTTGACGAGATCGCCGCGCATGGGGAAGGCGGTATCGGGAAGGTTGAGCGTGTCTTTGTAGTCAGCCATTTTTAGCGAAGTATTCGCGCGCCTCGCGCGCGTCTTGGGCGATCGCCTCGCGCAGCGGCGCGAGACCCTCGAACTTGGCCTCGTCGCGAAGCTTTTTCAAGAAGGCGACGCGCAGCCGCCGGCCGTAGAGCGGCTCGTGGCGCTCGAGCAGATGCACCTCGAGCAGCGGCGTCGCGACCGGGTTGACGGTCGGCCGCCGGCCTACGCTCGCCACGCCGGGGCCGAAGCCCTCGACCTCGACGACGTAGATACCGGAGAGGGGCGGCGCCCGACGCAGCACGAGGTTGGCGGTCGGAAAGCCGAGGTCGCGCCCGAGCTTCGCGCCGTGCGCGACGCGGCCGCTGATGAAATAGCGGTGCCCCAGCAGCCGCTCGGCTCGGGCGAAATCGCCGGCGGCGAGCGCCGCGCGCACCGCGGAGCTGGAGACCCGCTCGCCGTCCATCACGACGTCCGGCATCACCGCGAGCTGGAACGCATCGCGTCCGGCGAGGACCTGCAGCAAGGCGAAGTCGCCGGCCCGCCGCGCGCCGAAGCGAAAGTCCCGGCCGACCAGCAGCCAGCGCACGCCCAGGCCTTCGACCAGCACCCGCGACACAAACCGCTCGGCGGAAAGGGCGGCGAACGCCGCGTCGAAGCGAACCACGTGCACGCGCTCGACGCCGGTGCGCTCGAGGAGCTCCAGCTTGTCGCGCAGCCGCGTAAGGCGGGCCGGGGCCTGCAGCGGCGCCAGGTACTCACGGGGATGCGGCTCGAAGGTCAGGACGCAGGAAGAGAGGTTCAGCTCGCGTGCGGCTGCGACCGTGCGCTCGATGAGCGCGCGGTGGCCGCGGTGCACGCCGTCGAAGTTGCCGATGGTTAGCGCGCACCGGCCCCGAGCGGGTTGCAGGGCGCCGTGCGTGACGACCATGGATGAGGGTTAAAATGCTGAATTATAAGGGGGTCAGACCCCTTCCTAAGCACGCTGCCGACTGGCTTGAAGAAAGGGGTCTGACCCCATTATGAAGACGCTGGAAGAGCAGATGGCGTTCTATGCGGCTTACCACCAGGACGCGCGCAATAAGGCGACGCACTTCGTCGGCGTGCCGGTGATCATCCTTTCGCTCTTCATTCCGCTCGCCTGGCCGCGGCTCGAGATCGCCGGCCTGCCGCTCACCGCGGCGATGCTCTTCGCGCTGGTGGTGCTCGCCTACTACTTCATTCTGGATTTCTTTCTAGGATTGGCAATGGCTGCGTTGACGCTCGGGCTTGTCTGGGCCGGCCACCAGATCGCCGCGCTGGGCGCCGGGCCCGCCTGGGCGTGGTTCGCGGCGCTCTTCGTCGGCGGCTGGATCCTGCAGCTCGTCGGCCACGGCTTCGAGGGCCGCCGCCCCGCGCTCGCCGACAACCTCTTTCAGATCTTCGTCGCGCCGATCTTCCTGTGCGCGGAAATCTTCTTTGCCTTAGGGTATAAACCGGGCTTGCACCGGGCAGTTCAGGAGCGCGCGCGGGTCCTGCGCTCCGGCACCTGACGCTTCAGTCGGCGGTAGAGGAGGAGGAAATGAAGCAGCTGCTCGCGCTTTCGCGCGCGATCGACTTGGTCAACGAGCGCATCGGCCGCCTCGTCTACTGGGGCGTGCTGATCATGGTGCTCGTGAGCGCCGGCAATGCGACCTCGCGCTACGCGCTGAACATAGCCTCCAACGCCTGGCTCGAGCTGCAGTGGTACCTGTTTGCGCTGGTGTTCCTGTTCTGCTCGGGCTATACGCTGCTCCACAACGAGCACGTGCGCATCGACGTGGTGTCCTCGCACCTTTCGCGCCGCACGCAGGTGTGGATCGACGTCTTCGGCTTCCTCCTCTTCCTGCTGCCGATGTCGCTCTTCATCATGTGGCTGTCCTGGCCGATCTTTATGAACGCGTGGACGAGCGGCGAGATCTCCGGCAGCGCCGGCGGGCTGATCCGCTGGCCCGCGCGCCTGATGGTGCCGGTCGGGTTCTTCCTGCTCAGCCTGCAGGGCTTCTCGGAGCTGATCAAACGCATCGCCTTCCTGATGGGCCTCATCGCCGATCCGGTAGAGAAGCACAAGGACCCGGGCCTCGACGTAGTGCTCGACGTGGAGAAGGAAGGCCGGGCATGAGCGCGTTCATCGTCGCCAACATCGCGCCGATCATGTTCCTCGGGCTGATCGTGTTCCTGCTGGTCGGCTTTCCCGTCGCCTTCGCGCTCGCCGCGCTCGGTCTTTCGTTCGGCCTGGTCGGCATTCACTACGGGCTGCTCGGCGAGGCGCTTTTCCAGGCGCTGCCGGAGCGCATCTTCGGCATCATGGCGAACGACACGCTGCTCGCCGTGCCCTTCTTCACCTTCATGGGCCTCATCCTCGAGCGAAGCGGCATGGCGGAGGATCTGCTCGACACCATCGGCCAGCTCTTCGGCCCGATCCGCGGCGGTCTCGCCTATGCCGTGGTGTTCGTCGGCGCTCTCCTCGCCGCGACCACCGGCGTCGTCGCCGCGTCGGTGATCTCCATGGGCCTCATCTCGCTCCCCATCATGCTGCGCTACGGCTACGACCGGCGCCTCGCGACCGGCGTGATCGCCGCCTCCGGGACACTGGCGCAGATCATCCCGCCGAGCCTCGTCCTCATCGTGCTCGCCGACCAGCTCGGCCGCTCGGTCGGCGACATGTACGCCGGGGCGATCTTTCCGGGCTTGCTGCTCACCGTTTTCTACGCCGGATACGTGCTGCTGACGACGATCCTCAGGCCGCAGGCGGCGCCGGCGCTGCCGCCCGAGGCGCGGCCGCTGCGCGGCTGGAAGCTGCTGGGCCGGGTGATCTTCGTGCTGATTCCGCCGCTCGCGCTGATCTTCCTCGTCCTCGGCACCATCTTCATCGGCGTCGCGACGCCGACGGAGGGCGGCGCGATGGGCGCCACGGGCGCCCTGGTGCTCGCGCTCATCAACCGGCGGCTCACCTGGTCGCTGCTGCGCCAGGCGATGAACTCCACGGCCAAGCTCACCACCTTCGT
This sequence comes from Burkholderiales bacterium, assembly GCA_035639215.1. GTDB lineage: Bacteria > Pseudomonadota > Gammaproteobacteria > Burkholderiales > SG8-39 > SCGC-AG-212-J23. Next base: position 445 of record DASQYN010000692.1, on the reverse strand, counting down.
GGTCTTCATCCTGGTCGGCTCGACGGTGTTCAGCCTGACTTTCCGCGGCGTGAACGGCGATCTCTGGATCGAGCACCTGCTCACCAGCCTGCCGGGAGGCCAACTCGGCTTCCTGATCGTGGTGAACCTGCTCACTTTCTTCCTCGCCTTCTTCCTCGACTTCTTCGAGCTCGCGTTCATCATCGTGCCGCTGCTCGGGCCGGTGGCGGAAAAGCTCGGCATCGACATCATCTGGTTCGGCATCCTGCTCGGCATCAACATGCAGACCTCGTTCATGCACCCGCCGTTCGGCTACGCGCTGTTCTACCTGCGCAGCGTCGCGCCAGCGAAGGAGTACGTGGACAAGATCCTGCGCAAGCCGCTCGCCGGCGTCACCACCGGCCAGATTTACTGGGGCGCCGTGCCCTTCGTAGTGATCCAGGTGATCATGGTCGGCATCGTCATC
>DASQYN010000691.1:0-2695 GCA_035639215.1 Burkholderiales bacterium | reverse complement strand
GATGACGTTGGTCGTGCGCAGATGCTTCCAGTGCTCGGCCGGGAAGTCGTAGAAGGCCAGCAACTGTGAGCGGGCGTTGAATTCTCCCCATTTGTGGGCCGCGAATTTTCCCCAGTTTTGTCGTGGCGGCTGACCTCCCGGGGCATGCCCCGGGAAGCCAGCCGGCGCGAATCGCTGCCGATGCTTCTCCCTTTGGCGGGAGGGAGCGGCATGGTGATCAAACTGGGAGAACTCGTGATGATTCTAGAGCTTCATCGGCAAGGATTGAAAATCTCGGCCATCGCCCGCCAGCTCGGCATGGATCGCAAGACCGTGCGCAGGTACATCGAGCGGGGCCTGGAACCGCCCAGCTATGGGCCTCGACCACGGCAACAGAAGAGCACCGACCCATTCCTGCTGTATCTGCGCGAGCGCTTGGCGGCCTATCCTGGCCTGACCGCCGTGCGGCTGTGGCGGGAGCTGCGCGATCGCGGCTACGCCGGTGGCTATACGGCCGTGAAGCGAACCCTGCGCGAGATCAGGCCGGAGCCGGTCAAACCCTTCGAAGTGCGCTTCGAGACGCCGCCCGGCGAGCAGGCCCAGGTTGATCTCGCGCGCTTCGAAGTCGTGTTCACCGACGAGCCCGGCGTCACGCGCATCGTTTGGCTGTTCTCCATGGTGCTTGGCTTCAGCCGGCTGATCTGGGCGCGCTTCGTCATGCACCAGGACTTGCAGACAGTTCTGCGTTGTCACATCGCCGCCCTGGAAGCGATCGGCGGGGCGCCGCGCGAGATCCTCTACGACCGCATGAAGACGGCAGTCATCGGCGAGGACAGCGATGGGCTCGTGGTCTACAACCGCAGTCTCCTCGACCTTGCCCGGCACTACGGCTTTCAGCCCAAAGCCTGCCGGCCCTACCGGGCCAAAACCAAGGGCAAGGTTGAGCGGCCGTTCCGCTATATTCGCGAGGACTTCTTCCTCGGCGGCTCGTTCCGCAGCCTCGATGATCTCAACGTGCAGCTGCGGCGCTGGCTCGACACGGTCGCCAATCCTCGGATCCACGCGACCACGCAGCGCGTCGTCAACGAAGCCTTTGCCGAGGAAAGGCCGCATCTCAAACCGTTGCCGCTCGCGCCCTACCGAGCGGTTCTCAAGCTCGAACGGCGCGTCTCGCATGAGGGGATGGTGAGCGTCGCCGGCAATCTCTACAGCGTGCCGGACACCACCCGTCGGCGCATCCTCGACATCCACGTCTTTGCCGACGAGATCCGCATCTTCGAGAACGCGACCCTGGTCGCCGTCCACGCTCCTCTCGAAGGTCGCGATAAGACCCGCGTCGACCCGGCGCATCGGCAGCCTTCGACGGGGTCGCGCCGACGCCGGGACGGCGAACCCATCGTCATCCGCCGCACCGGCGACCAGGTCGCTCGCCGCTCGCTCGACTTCTATCAGGCCGTCGGCCGTCGGCTTGCCGGCCAGGGGGACGCGCAATGACCGCCCATGTTGAGATCGTTCCCTCCGTGCTCGACCGCATCAAGCAAACGATGGTCGGGCTCAAGATGCCGCGCGCCATCGAGATCCTCGACGCGACGGTACGCCGCCTCGAGCGCGGCGAAGTGACCGCGCTTGAGGCCATCGACGCCTTGCTCGCCGAGGAGTTCACCTTGCGCGAGAACCGCCGCATCAAGACCGCGCTCGTCATGGCACGGCTCTCCACCATCAAGACGCTCGCCAGCTTCGACTTCTCCTTCCAGCCCTCGCTCGAAAAGAACCGCATCATGGCGCTCGCCGAGCTGAAGTTCATCGATCGCGCCGAGGTCTTGCACCTCATCGGCCCGCCAGGCACCGGCAAGAGTCATCTCAGCGTGGCGCTCGGCGTCGAAGCGATCAAAGCTGCGCGCAGCGTCTACTTCACCACGCTCGCCGACCTCGTCGGTGTGCTCGCCAAGGCCGAACGCGAGGGCAGCTTGCGCGAAAAGATCAGGTTCTTATGCCGCTTCGCCCTCCTGATCGTCGACGAAATCGGGTATCTGCCGGTTACTCCGGGCGGCGGCAATCTGTTCTTCCAACTCGTCAACGCCCGCTACGAAAAAGGCGCCATGATCCTCACCTCCAATCGCGGCTTTGCCGAATGGGGCGAGCTCTTTGGTGATCCCGTCGTGGCCACGGCCCTCCTGGACAGGCTTCTCCACCACGCCATCGTCATCCAGATCGAAGGTTCGAGCTACCGTCTGCGCCAACACGCCGACCTCGTGCCTGAGCCCCTTCGATCGAAGGCTCTGAACCAACCTCCACCGCTCACGCCGCAGCCCAAGCGGCGCGGCCGCCCACCCAAAAATGGAGGCCTCGATCACGACAACGGCTGATCACCACCCCCGCCAAAGTGGGGAATTTTGCAAGCCCAAAACTGGGGAGATTCCGCGGCCCGTTGACAGTTCGGGATGGTAGCCGTCGAGGCGGCCGCCTGCGGCGTGCTGCCGCTGACCGCGGGCCACTCGGGGATGGCCGAGGTCACTGCCACGCTGGCGCCCGCGCTACCCGACGGGCTGCGGCCGCTCCTCTCGTTCGAAATCGGGTCCGGAGCCGTGGAGGAGATCGCCGCCAAGCTGGTCGCGTGGGTCACCCTGGATGACGGCGAGCGTGAGCGCGCTAGGTCGGCACTGGCGAAGGCGGCGGCGCGCCGTTCAGTTGGCCTAGGAATCGTTTCGGTTATCAG
>DASQYN010000690.1:0-8279 GCA_035639215.1 Burkholderiales bacterium | reverse complement strand
CGTAGCTCGATCGCGCCCGACGCTTTCAGGCGGTGCTCGACGGCCGGTGGCATCCAGACTGCGCGCTGCGGCGGCACGACCCACGTCGCCTCGCGCGTGTCGACGGTCATTACGCCGCGCGCTGCGTAGACGAGCTGGTAGCGCGGATGGCTGTGCCAGTCGATCTCGTGCGAAGGCGGCAGGTCGCGCGCCAGCGCCACCACCGGGCGAGGCACCGCCATGTACTCGTTGGCGCGGCGGGAAAGGCCGTGCAGGGGCTGTCTCATTCGCGACAGATATTGTCCGGAGGCCGCGTGACGGACGCAAGCGCGCGGGCTAGGATGCGGGCCATGAAACGCGACTGGCTGGTCCGCTTCCTGAATCTCGGGCACCTGCTCGACCACCTCGTGATGCTGGTCTTCCCGACCGTCGTGCTGGCGCTCGCGCGCGAATGGAACCGCGACTACTCGGAGCTGCTGCCGCTCTCCGTCGGCGCGTTCATCGCCTTCGGCGCTTTCGCGCTGCCGGCGGGCTGGCTCGCCGATCACTGGAGCCGCTACCGGATGATGGTGGTGTTCTTCTTCGGCATCGGCATCTCGCTCTTCGCCACCGGCTTGGCGCAGACCTCGTGGCAGATCGCTCTGGGCCTCGCCGTCACCGGCATGTTCGCCGCGATCTACCATCCGGTCGGCATCGCGATGCTGGTCGCCGCGCCGAAGAACCTGGGCGCCGCCCTCGGCTGGAACGGCCTGTGGGGGAACCTCGGCCTCGCGTTCGCCGCGATCGTTTCCGGCGCGCTGATGGACCTATGGGGCTGGCGTGCCGCCTTCTTCGTTCCAGGGCTGGTGGCGGTGGCCGTCGGCGTCGCCTTCGTCATGCTCGTCCCGGACCCCGGCCCCGTGCAGAAGAAGTCGAAGACCATCGGCCTGCACCTCGACACGCGGACGATGACGCAGATCTTCACCATCCTGCTTATTGCCACGGCCTGCGGCGGGGTGATCTTCAACTCGACCACGGTGGCGATGCCGAAAGTGTTCGACGAGCGGCTGCGCGCGCTCACCCAGACGAACTTCGGCATCGGCGCGCTGGTGGCCTTCGTCTACTCGATCGCCGCGTTCGCCCAGGTGGTGATGGGCTCGCTCATCGACCGCTTCGAGATGAAGCGCCTGATGATCGGCGTCGGGCTGGTGCAGATCCCGCTGCTCGCCCTCGCCGCCGCGCTCGATGGCTGGCCGATGCTGGTCGTCGCGCTTGGCATGATGATGGCGATTTTCGGTCAGATCCCGCTCAACGACGCCATCGTCGGCCGCTACGTCGCCGACGAATACCGCTCGCGGGTGTTCTCGGTGCGCTACGTCGTGTCGCTCGGCGTCGCCGCGGTGGGCGTGCCGCTTATTTCGGTGCTGCATCGTACCGACGGCGGCTTCCGCAACGTCTTCCTGGTGCTCGCCGCGCTCGCCTGCGCAGTGATGGCCGCGGCGTTCTTCTTCCCCGCAAAAGAGAAATTCAGGCCAGCGCCGTCGGCTGCGGCTGCGTCCTGACGAGGCGCTGCGCGCCGGTGAACGCGAGGTAGTGCTTGCCGCTGGCGCGGCCGAGCATGGTGAGGCCGACGCGCCGGGCGATCTCGTGGCCCATGTGCGTGAGCCCGGAGCGCGAGACGAGGAACGGGATGCGCATCTGCGTGCACTTGATGACCATCTCGGAGGTGAGGCGCCCGGTGGTGTAGAAGACCTTGTCGGCGCCGTCGATGCCGTCGAGCCACATGAAGCCGGCGATCGCATCGACCGCGTTGTGCCGGCCGACGTCCTCGACGAACATCAGGATCTCGCCTTCGAGCGTGGCGAGCGCGCAGCCGTGCACCGCGCCCGCCTGCTTGTAGATGGTCTCGTGCCTGCGCACGTTGTCGAGCAGGCGGAAGAGCTTCGTGTCCTCGAGCCGCACGTCCGTGGCGAGCTTGACGGCGTCGATCTCCTCCATCAGGTCGCCGTACACCGTGCCTTGGCCGCAGCCCGTGGTGACGGTTTTCTTCCCGAGGGCGGGAAGTTTCTTCTTCGCCCGCGTGGTCACGGCGGCAGAATCGGTTTCCCAGTCGACCTGCACCGCCTCGATCGCGTCGATCGAGCGGACCAGCCGCTGGTTGCGCAGGTAGCCGATCACCAGCGCCTCGGGCGCGTGGCCGAGGGTCATCAGCGTGACCACCTCGCGCTTGTCGACATACACGGTGAGCGGATGCTCGCCGGCGATGGAGGTCGGAACCTTCTCGCCCCGTTCGTCCGTGGCGTCCACTTCGTAGGTGGCCGGCCGCGCCGCGTGCGTGAGCTTGGGCTTACCCACCGATGTAGGACATCTCGACCTTGCGCAGCCGCGCGGTCTCCGCGGTGCGGATCTCCGAGTAGCGATCCTCGCGCCGCTGCCATACCGCGGCAATCTCGTCGCGGATCTGCTCGTCGGAGGCACCGCCGCGCAGCAGCGTCTTCAGGTCGTGCCCGGACTGGGCGAACAGGCACGTGAAGAGCGAGCCCTCGGTGGAGAGCCGCATGCGGTTGCAGCTCGAGCAGAACGCCTGCGTCACCGAGGAAATGACGCCGATTTCGCCCGCGCCGTCGAGGTAGCGCCAGCGCTCGGCGACCTCGCCGGCGTAGTTCGGGTCGACCGGCGCGAGCGGCCAGCGCGCGGAGATCCGCTGCACCACCTCGGCCGAAGGCACGACTTCATCCATGCGCCAGCCGTTCGAGCTGCCCACGTCCATGTACTCGATGAAGCGCAGGATGTGCCCGCTCGAGCGCCAGTGCTCCGCCATGGCGAGGAGCTGCTCGTCGTTCACGCCGCGCTTGACCACCATGTTGATCTTGACGGGCGCCAGGCCGGCCTGCGCGGCCGCATCGATCGCTTCGAGCACTCGCGCTACCGGGAAGTCCGCGTCGTTCATGCGGCGGAACGTCGCGTCGTCGAGCGAGTCGAGGCTCACGGTGACCCGGTGCAGGCCCGCCTGCTTCAGCGCCGCGGCGTGTCTTGCAAGGAGCGAGCCGTTGGTCGTGAGCGTGATCTCCACCGGCAGCTCGGCGAGCATGGCGACGAGGCGCGGCAGGTCGCGGCGCACCAGCGGCTCGCCGCCGGTGAGGCGGATCTTCTGCACGCCGAGCGCGACGAAGACCCGCGCGAGGCGCGTGATCTCCTCGAAGGTAAGGATCGCGCCGTGCGGCAGGAAGCGGTAGCTCGAGTCGAAGACCTCGCGCGGCATGCAATACACGCAGCGGAAGTTGCAGCGGTCGGTGACCGAGATGCGAAGGTCGCGCATCGGCCGGCCGCGCGTGTCGACGAGCCGTCCGCCGCGAAACGGCGGCGAGGCGGCGCGTGCGGCGGCCGAGACGAGGGGAATGACCTTCTTCATCGCGCTGTTTCTCCGGGGAATTTTACCAGACGAGGTTATTATGCTCGGCTGTGCAGAAGCCGATGTTCCGCCTCGCGATCGTGATGCAGCGCCGGCCGGCGAAAAGCCGCTGGGCCGAATTCGTCTGGGAGCCGCTGAGCGCGCTGCCGGGAGAGCATGGCAGCGAGCTGCGCTTGCTGCTCGAGCGCGACGGACTCGCGCAGTGGCTGCATCCCGGCTTCGCCCTCGAGCTGCATCGCGACGAGGCCGAGGGCTATTACCTGAACGTCTCGTCGCAGCATCCGCGCGTGTTCGTCCTGTGGCGCATGGACGAAGAGCGCGCGCTGCCGCTCTTCGTCACGGCGAGCCTCGAGGAGGCCGGCCGCTGGATGGACGGCGGCCACTCGGTGGACGGCGTGCCGATGCCGGCGGAGATATTCGCCTGGGTCGGCGAATACGTGGAGCGCAATTACCGTCCCGAGCCGAAGCAGCGCATCAAGCCGCGCTCCTTCGTGCACCCGAAGGACCGCGTCTAGCATGGCCGACGAAAAGGAGCCTTTCCTCGCACGCTGGTCGCGCCTCAAGCGCGAGCAACCCGCACCGGCGCGCGAGTCGCCGGCGCCACCGCAGCCCGAGAAGCCGCTGCCGCCGGTCGAGAGCCTGACCCCCGAATCCGACTTCAGCGCGTTCATGGCGCCGAATGTCGACGAGCAGCTGCGGCGCCTGGCGCTGAAGAAGCTGTTTCGCGATCCGCAGTTCAACGTGCCCGATCCCTTCGAGCCCTTCTCGGGGGACTGGACGCTCGCCGAGCCGATCCCGGCCGACGTGCTCGCCCAGCTCAGCCAGGCGCGCACGCTGCTCATGACGCCGGACGAGCGAAAAGCCCTGGAAGAGAAAGAAGCCGCGCAGGCTCAGGAAACCCAAGCAAAGGAAGAGCAGCCGGATGAGCCTCGAGGGCAAGACACTTAAGGTCTGCAGCTGCAACCGCACCGTCGCGCTCGACGCCAAGGCGCTTGCCGGCGCGCTGCATGTCGCCGAGACGCTCGTCGTGCATGAGCAGCTCTGCCGCCGCGACGCGGCCGCCTTCCAGGCGGCGCTCGGCGAGGGCGACGTGCTGGTCGCCTGCACGCAGGAAGCGGCGCTCTTCGACGAGCTTGCCGAAGGCGCCGCTTCCACGGCGAGAGTGAAGTTCGTGAACGTGCGCGAGCTTGCCGGCTGGTCGGCCGAAGCGAAAGCCGCGACGCCGAAGATGGCGGCGCTCATCGCCGCGGCCGCGCTGCCCGACCCCGAGCCGACGCCGGCCGCGGAGTACAAGTCGGCGGGCGAGCTGCTGATCGTCGGTCCGGCCGCCGCGGCGCTCGACTGGGCCGAGCGGCTCTCGAGCGAGCTTTCGGTGAGCGTGCTCGTCACCGAGCCCGGCGGCGAGCTGCCCGTCGAGCGCCGCTTCCCGGTGTGGTCGGGGCGCGCGGTGAAGCTCTCCGGCTGGCTCGGCGCCTTCGACATCGAGTGGCGGCAGGAGAATCCGATCGACCTCGAGCTCTGCACGCGCTGCAACGCCTGCGTGCGCGCCTGCCCCGAGGGGGCGATCGGCTTCGGCTACCAGGTCGATCTGGCCAAGTGCCAGTCGCATCGCGACTGCGTCGCGGCATGCGGTGCCGTGGGGGCCATCGACTTCTCCCGGGCCGAGACCGAGCGGAAGGAAAAGTTCGATCTGGTGCTCGATCTCTCGCGCGAGGCGCTGATCCGAACGCACGAGCTGCCGCAGGGCTACCTCGCCCCCGGCGGCGATCCGCTCGAGCAGGCGCTCGCGGCGCGCGAGCTCGCCGCGCTGGTCGGCGAGTTCGACAAGCCGCGCTTCGTCGAGTACCGCGAGAAGATCTGCGCCCACAGCCGCTCCGGGCAGCCGGGCTGCACGCAATGCCTAGACGTCTGCTCGAGCGGCGCCATCCGTCCCGACGGCGAGCGCGTGCGCGTCGAGGCGCATCTTTGCGCCGGCTGCGGCGGTTGCAGCACGGTTTGTCCGTCGGGCGCGATGAGCTATGCCTATCCGCGCATGCCCGACACAGGCGCGCGCCTGAAGGCCGTGCTCTCGACGTATCGCGCGGCCGGGGGAAAGGACGCGTGCCTGCTCGTCCACGACGTGCGGGAAGGCCGCAAGGCGGTCCTCGAGCTCGGCCGGCGCCGCGGCCTGCCGGCGCGCGTCATCCCGTTCGAGTCGTTCCACGTCGCGTCGACCGGCATCGACTTCCTGCTGGCGGCCATTGCGCATGGCGCGAGCCAGGTGCGGCTGCTCATTACCGACAAGGTCGATGAGGCTTACGTCGCCGCGCTCGAGCGGCAGATGGGCTACGCGCAGGCAATCCTCGGCGCGCTCGGCTATGGCGGGGCGCACTTCGGCCTGTTTCGCGATCCGGCCGCGGCGTGGGGCCTTGCGCCGGCGGGCAGCGTGGCGAAGCCGGCGAGCTTCAACCTTTCGGCGGACAAGCGCACGACGCTCGATTTCGCGCTCAGCCATCTCGCCGAGCACGCCTCGGAGCGGAAGGAGGAAATCGCGCTTGCCGCAGGAGCGGCGTTCGGCACCCTCAAGGTGAATCGCGATGCCTGCACGCTCTGCAAGTCGTGCATCGGTGCCTGCCCCGAGTCGGCGCTCCTCGATTCGCCGGAGGCGCCGCGCCTTCGCTTCATCGAGCGCAACTGCGTACAGTGCGGGCTGTGCGCGAGCACCTGTCCCGAGGACGCGATCCAGCTGGTGCCGCGGCTGCTCCTGACGTCTCAGGCCAAAGAACCGGTCACCCTGAACGAGGCCGAGCCCTTCACCTGCGTGCGCTGCGGCAAGCCTTTCGGCACCCGCCAGATGGTGCAGGCGATGCTCGGCCGGCTCGCCGGGCATTCCATGTATGGCGGCGAGGGCGCGCTGAAGCGCCTGCAGATGTGCGGCGACTGCCGCGTCGTCGACATGATGGAGAACCGCTCCGAGGCCACCATCTTCGACGTGCGCAAATGAACCAGCCGCTGCAGTTCGCGCGCACGCTGCCGGCCGAGGAGCAGGCACGCGCGAACTTCTATGGCTTGCTGGCCAGGCTTTTCTGTGCGCCGCCCGACGCCGTCCTGCTGCGAGAGCTGGCGGCTGCCGGGGACATCGACGCCGAGGTCGACCGCATCGCCCGCGCATGGCGCGAGCTCAAGGCCGCCGCGGCCATTGCCGACCCGGAGGCGGTGCGCGTGGAGTTCGACGCGGCGTTCGTCGGTACGGGCAAAGCGCCCGTGACGCTCTATGGCGGCGCGTATTCCGTGCGCTTCACCAACGAGGTGCCGCTTGCCGCGCTGCGCGGCGAGCTCGCTTCGCTCGGCCTCGCGCGCCGGGATGGAGTGGGCGAGCCCGAAGATCACGTCGCGGCGCTTTGCGAGACGATGCGTCATCTGATCGTCGAGCAGAGCCACGGCCTGGAAGAGCAGAAGCGCTTCTTCGTGCGCTGGCTTATTCCGATGGTCGAGCGCTTGTGCGCTGCAATAGAGGAAAGCGAGATCACCGATTTCTATAAGCACGTCGCTCGCTTGGCGAAAGCCTTCTTCGATTTGGAGCAATCGGCTTTCGAAATGCTCTAGAATCGCCGCGACAAGGTTATGCAAGGTTGTTCATAACGCGAAGTTCAGAACGAGACTGAAGGAGGCCGGTTTCATGAATCAGCGCGCGACAAGACTCTCCCGACGCAATTTCCTCCTCGCCGCGACGGCGGGGGGCGCGGCGACTGCCGCCGCGATAGTGGCGACCAAGTCGCCGACGGCGAAGCCGGCCAGCCCTTCGAACGACAAGCGCGCGACGCGCGGTTATCAGGCGAGCGCGCACGTCGACAACTACTACCGCACCCTCAAGGTCTGAGGAGGCCTTCATGCTGCTGACTCGTAAAGCGACGAGCACCTCGGCGCCGCAGGGGCGCCTTTCGCGTGCGGCCTCCCGCCATCCGGCCGGCGCGCTGGCGAGCACCATGGACCGCCGCGCGTTCCTCAAGCGCTCCGGCGTCACCGTCGGCGCCGGCGCTTTCGTCGCGCAGCTGCCTTTCACGATGGTGAGCAAGGCCGAGGCGAAGGACGAGCCCGCCGGCAACGTCGAGGTGAAGCGCACCGTGTGCACGCATTGCTCGGTCGGCTGCGCGATCGACGCCGTGGTGCAGAACGGCGTCTGGATCCGCCAGGAGCCGGTGTTCGATTCGCCGCTCAGCCTGGGGGGGCATTGCGCGAAGGGCGCGTCGGTCCGCGAGCACGGCATCACACACGACTCGCACCGCCTGAAGAGCCCGATGAAGCTCTCGGGCGGCAAGTGGCAGAAGATCTCCTGGGATCAGGCCTACGACGAGATCTCGAAGAAGCTGCTCGAGATCCGCGAGAAGAGCGGCCCGGACGCGCTTTTCCTGGTCGGCTCCTCCAAGCACAACAACGAGCAATCGCAGCTCCTGTGCAAGTGGGCACGGCTCTGGGGCACGAACAACACCGACCACCAGGCGCGCATCTGCCACTCGACGACGGTGGCGGGCCTCGGCCAGACCTGGGGCTACGGCGCGATGACCAATTCGTACAACGACGAGCAGAACTCGAAGTCGCTGCTGTTCTTCGGTTCGAACGCGGCCGAGGCGCATCCGGTGTCGATGATCCACACCCTGCACGCCAAGGAGAACGGCTGCAAGGTGATCGTCGCCGATCCGCGCTTCACGCGCACCGCGGCGAAAGCCGACATGTACGTGCAGACGCGCTCTGGCAGCGACGTGGCTTTCCTGTTCGGCGTGCTCTACCATGTGTTCAAGAACGGCTGGGAGGACAAGCAGTACCTTCATGACCGCGTCTACGGCATGGACGAGGTGAAGAAGGAAGTGATGGCCAAGTGGACGCCGGACAAGGTGGCCGACGTCACCGGCGTGCCGGAAGAGCAGATGTT
>DASQYN010000689.1:0-3217 GCA_035639215.1 Burkholderiales bacterium | reverse complement strand
ACGCCCGGCGCGGTCGGCATCCGCATCTTGATGGACAGCGCGAGGCCGCGCGCGCCCGACCATCCCGGCCTCGGCCGCATCGCGCGCGCCGCGGTCAAGCACGACTTTCCGGTCAACCTGCTGTGCTGGGGCAACCTGGACGCCGGGACCGCGCTGATCGATCGCCACCCCGACACGCCCTTCATCATCGACCACATGGCGATCCTGCAGCCGCGCACGCCGCCCGCGCCGCCGAATCCGTGGGCCGACCTACCCAAGGTGCTGGAGCTCGCGAAACGGCCGAACGCGCTGATCAAGGTGAGCGGCGCGTGCACGCTGTCGCATAAGCCCTATCCGTTCCCGGATATCTGGGATCCGCTCGCGCGCCTGTTCGATGCCTGGGGCTTCGAGCGCTGCCTGTGGGGCACCGACTGGACGCGCGCCTTCGCGGTGGTGAACTACGAGCAGGCCGTCGAGCCGTTCCTCAAGACCGACCGCCTGAGCGAGAGCGAGCGCGCCATGCTGATGGGCGGCGCCTGCGCGAAGGCCTACGGCTGGTCGCCGAAGAAGCGCTAGCCGCGGCGTCCACTTTCGCGCCGCGCGCCAGGAGCAGCCGGCGCAGCAGCGAGCGATGGCAGCGCTTCTCGTCCTCGCAATAGCAGCCCACCGAAAAGTCTGCGGCGTGCGAGAGGGCCGCGAGCACGTCGATCGCGCGGCTCGCGTCGGGCTTCGCCATCTCCGCCTGGTACTTTTTCGCGAACCGTGCGAAGTCGGCCGGCGTGCTGGCTGCGAGCCCGAGCTTCATGGTCGCAAGGCTCGGCGCGAGCGTCGGGAACCACACGTCGTAGTAGTCGCGCTTCGCGAATTCGCTCTTCCGGACGCCGCGCGGCGGCCGGCGCACGGTACCCAGTCGCACGCCTTCCCCCGGGAGGCGAGCAGTACCGAGCCGGACGATGCGGACCGCCAACTAACGCCTTTCAGGGGTCATTCGCTAAGAGCGCGATGACCAGAACTCGGCGGCCACCGCTTCGTTATCCGCGCGCCGGCGCGCCTCGAGCGCCCGCAGCTCGACGCGCCGGATCTTGCCCGAGATGGTTTTCGGCAGATCGGCGAACTCGACGCAGCGAATCCGCTTGTAGGGAGCGACCCGCTCCTCGACGAAGCGAAAGATCGACGCGGCCGTGTCGGCGCTCGGCTCGTGCCCCGGCTTGAGAACCACGAACGCTTTCGGCACGGCGAGCCGGCGCGGATCGGGGCTCGGCACCACCGCCGCTTCCGCGACGGCGACGTGCTCGATGAGCAGGCTTTCCAGCTCGAAGGGGCTGATGCGGTAGTCGGAGCTCTTGAAGACGTCGTCGGTGCGGCCGACGAACGTCAGGTACCCGTCGCCATCGCGCGTGGCGACGTCGGAGGTGCCGTAATGCTTGCCGCCGAGAGCGGCGCTCGTTCGCTGCGGGTCGCCGAGGTAGCTTTCCATGAGCCCCACCGGCCGCGGCTCGAGCTCGACGCACACCTCTCCCTCGCTCGCTTCCTTCCGTTCGGTATCGAGCAGCGTCACGCGATAGCCGGGCATCGGCCGGCCCATCGAGCCGGGCTTGACCGGCTGGCCGGGAGAATTGCCGACGATGCAGGTGGTCTCGGTCTGGCCGTAGCCGTCGCGGATGGTGATGCCCCAGGCCCCGCGCACTTTCTCGATGACCTCGGGATTGAGCGGCTCGCCGGCGCTCACCAGCTCGCGGACTCTCACCTTGAACGACTTGAGGTCCTGGAGCACGAAGGCACGCCACGCCGTCGGCGGTGCGCAGAGGCTCGTCACGCCGCAGCGTCCCGCGACCTCGAGCGAGCGCGTTGCGTCGAAACGCGACTGCTCGTAGATGAAAATCGTCGCACCGGCGTTCCACGGCGCGAAGAAGCAGCTCCAGGCATGCTTCGCCCAGCCCGGCGAGCTGATGTTCCAGTGCACGTCGCCCGGCTTGAGGCCGATCCAGTACATCGTCGAGAGATGCCCGACCGGGTAGCTGGTCTGCGTGTGCAGCACCATCTTCGGCTTCGCGGTGGTTCCCGAGGTGAAGTAGAGCAGGAAGGGATCGCTCGCCTTCGTCGCGCCATCGGGCGAGAAGGATTCGCTGCAGGTATCGGCGTCGGCATAGGAGACCCATCCTGGCGCCTGGCCGATCACGATGCGCCTGCAGTCGGCGGGTAGCTCCTGGCATTTCGCCGTTCCGGCCGCGTCGGTGATCACGCAGCGGATGCCGCCGCGCTCGATGCGATCGGCGAGTTCCGCCTTGGTGAGGAGCACGGTGGCCGGGCTCAGCACCGCGCCGAGCTTGAGCACCGCGAGCGTGATCTCCCAGAGCGGCACAACGTTCGGCAGCATGACGAGCAGCCGGTCGCCGCGCTGCAGGCCCCGGGCGCGCAGGAAGTTCGCCACCCGGTTCGAGCGCCGGCGCATCTCGTCGAAGGAGAGCTTCGCCTCGACGCCGCTCTCGTTGACGATCCAGAGCGCCGGCCGCTCGTTGCTGCGCGCCTGGCGATCGAAGAAATCGAGCGCCCAGTTGAAGGTCTCGAGCTTCGGCCATCGGAAGCCGGCGTAGGCGGCGGCGTAGTCCTCGCGCTTCGAGAGAAGGAAGTCGCGCGCCTCGAGAAAGGCGCTCATGCCGTCGCTTCCTGCCGCACCCCGAGCTCCTGCATCATGCGCTCGCGCATCACGAACTTCTGCGCCTTGCCGGTCACGGTCATCGGGAACTCGGTGACGAAGCGCACGTAGCGCGGCACCTTCTGGTGGGCGATCTGGCCGCGGCAGAAATCGCGCATTTCCTCCTCGGTGGCAGAGGCGCCCGGACGAAGCTGGATCCATGCGCAGACCTCCTCGCCGTACTTCGGGTCCGGGACGCCGAACACCTGCACGCCCTGCACCTTGGGATGGCGGTAGAGGAAATCTTCGACCTCGCGCGGCGAGACGTTCTCGCCGCCGCGAATGACCAGGTCCTTCAGCCGGCCGGTGATGTTGCAGTAGCCTTCCGCGTCGATCGTCGCCAGGTCGCCGGTGTGCATCCAGCCCGCATCGTCGAGCACCTCGCGCGTCTTCTGGCCGTCATCCCAATAACCCTTCATTACCGAATAGCCGCGGGTGCACAGCTCGCCCTGCGCGCCGCGCGGCACCACCCGGCCCTCGCCGTCGACGATCTTGACCTGGATGTGCGGCAAGACCCGTCCTACCGTGGACACGCGCCGCTCG
>DASQYN010000688.1:0-5392 GCA_035639215.1 Burkholderiales bacterium | reverse complement strand
GCTGTGGTTCTTGTCGAGATGGCTCAGGATCTCGTTGTCCACGGCTTCCACGGCGGAGGTGATGAACAGGCATCCGCTCGCGCGCAGCTCGGGCAACAGCGCTCCATGATCGATCAGGTGCTGAATCTTGATGGTCGCGTCGAACGTGACGTGGGGGAACGCTTCGTGCAAGGCGCGCGCGAGCCTCAGGCCATGGGTGGGCCCGTTGAAGAAATCCGGGTCGCCGAAGGAGATGTGGTTGGCGCCTTCTTTCACCTGCTGGCGAATGTCCTGCATCACCGTGTCGGCCGGAACGATGCGGAACGTTCCCTGGTACACCGGGACCACGGGGCAGTGCCGGCACAGGTGCTTGCAGCCCCGGCTGCCCTCGGCGAATCCGGCGACCCGGGTCGATCCGTCCGGCAGCACCAGGTGGGCGTAGCGCGAGAGCTCCGGCAGGCCGCTACGGTCCGGCACCTCGAACGCCATCTTCGCAAGGCTGATGACCGGCTCGCTCTGCACCCGCGGATCTCCCTCGATCCGCAGTCTCCGGCAAAGCGAGGCGAGCGCCGGCTCGACCTCTCCGCCCAGTACGGTGTCCACGCCCAGCCCGCGCAGCAGCGCCTCGTTCATGGGCGCATAGAGCCCATAGACGCAGAGGTGCGCCTTCGGGGCGAGCCGCCGGATGCGCGGCAGGGCCTGCACCGCGATGCGGGTAGCGGTATGCATCCCCACATAGACGGCCACCAGTCCCGCGTCCGCCAGGATTTCGGCATCGAGCTTCTGCAGCGAAAGATCGAGGCAGCTCACCGCAAAGCCCTCGCGTTTCAGCCACGCGGCAGGCTGCGCCAGGGCAAACGGCTGCCGCCCCAGCTCATAGGGGTTGACGAGTACGACCTTGAAGGCGCCCGCTACTTTGATTTCGGCCGCGCCTCGAAAGGCTCGGGACCCGGCTCGCGGCTCGCCCCCGCCTGCTCGAGGCGCTGTAGGTATTCGCGCCATAGCTTTTCGCGGTTCTGGCCCAGCCCGTAGAGGTAGTCCCAGGAATAGATGCCCGTGTTGTGTCCGTCGGAGAACGTCGGCTGTACCGCATAGCTGCCGCTCGGCTCCAGCGACAAAATCTCCACATCGCGCTTGCCGGGCTGCAGCACCTCCTGGCCGGGCCCGTGGCCGCGCACCTCGGCCGAAGGCGAGTACACGCGCAGCAGCTCGTAGCTCAGCTCGAACCGGCTGCCGTCCGAGAACGCGATCTCCATCTTGCGCGACTTCTGGTGCAGCTTGATCTCGACCGGCTGCGGCGCGTCGTTCTTCTCCATCCCGGCCGCCTACTTCTGCTGCGTCTGCGGCACGTAGCCGGCGGCCACGTCGGCGCCACTGCCGAAAAAATGGTTCTCCATCTGCTGCGCGAGATAGTCGCGCGCCTTCTTGTCGGCGAGGTTGAGCCGGTTCTCGTTCACCAGCATCTTCTGCTGCTCGAGCCACAGCCGCCACGCTTCCTTCGACACGTTCTCGAAGATGCGCTTGCCGAGCTCGCCCGGATAGGGCGGGAAATCGAGCCCCTCGGCCTCGCGCCCGAGCTTGACGCATTTGATGGTGCGTGCCATGCGCCAAGTATGCGCGCGCGCCCGGCCTGCTCCAACCACTTGCCTTGTAGGGTATACCGCAAAGCCTGCGCGCGATGGTCTTGAAGGTGTGGCGCAGGAGAAAGCCGGCGGCCGGCTTTCCATCACGAGGCGATGTACGCCCGCAGGGCCTGGGCTTCCTGCGCGGCTTCGTCGAGCTTGCACTTCACCAGGTCGCCGATCGACACGAGGCCGAGGAGCTTGCCGTCTTCGACCACGGGCAGGTGGCGGAAGCGGCGCGCGGTCATGAGGCCGAGCGCTTCGTCGACCGGCATGGAGAGCCGGCCGACGACGACGCTGCAGGTCATGCGCGCCTCGACCGGGAGCCGGTCGAAGTCGCGGTCGTCCTCCGCATACATGCGCACGAAGTCGCGCTCGGTGAAGATGCCGACGGGGCAGCCCTCGGCGTCGGGAACCATGACCGCGCCGACCTTCTCGGCGTGCATGGTGCGGATCGCGTCTGCGACGCTCGACTTGGCCGACACCGTGACGATGCGGGCGCGGCCCTTGGCCGCCAGCACATCTTTCAGCATCATGGACGCCTCCTGGGTTGGCGCGCTTCCTGGATTCTACGGGTACCACTGTGCAAGACGACGCCTCGCGGCTTGAAGAAGTCATGCGCTACCACGAGCGCACGAAGCACCTTTTCCACCGTTTCGCGGCCGGGCCGGCGGGGCTCGACTGGGCCAACCAGCCAAATCCCTTCCGGCGCTTCGAGGGGGCGCCGCTCGCGCGGCTGCCGATCCTCCAGCCCGGCGAGGACCCGGCGTCGCCGTCCTACGAGAGCTTGTACGAGCGCGGCGCGGTGCCGGCCGCGCCGCTGACCATCCGGACGCTGTCGCGCCTCTTCGAGTACGCGCTCGCGCTCTCGGCGTGGAAGCAGGCGGGGGGCACGCGCTGGGCGCTGCGCGCGAATCCGTCGAGCGGCAACCTGCATCCCACCGAGGGCTACGTGCTGGTGGGCGGGATCGCGGAGCTGGGCGAAGAGCCGGGCCTGTTCCACTACGCGCCGCGCGAGCACGGGCTCGAGCGCCGCGCCGACTGCCCGCCGGCGCTCTACGCGCGCCTCGTGCGCGGCTTTCCGGCGCAGGCGTTCCTGGTGGGCCTTTCGTCGGTTTACTGGCGCGAGGCGTGGAAGTACGGCGAGCGCGCATTCCGCTACTGCCAGCATGACGCCGGCCACGCGCTCGGCGCGCTGCGCATCGCGGCGGCGACGCTCGGCTGGTCGGCGCGCGTGCTGGACGAGGTGGCCGACGACACGATCGACGCGCTGCTCGGCCTCGAGCGCGACGCGGACTTCGAGGGCGCCGAGCGCGAAAGCGCGGAGCTGCTGATGGTGCTATGGCCGGGAGAAGCCGCAACGAAAATTGCTCTCGATGCGCAAGCCGTGCACGAGCTCGAAAAACAGCGCTGGTACGGGAAAGCGAACCGGCTGAGCGACGACGACCCGGTGCCCTGGGACGCCATCGACCAGGTGGCCGCGGCCTCCAGGAAAAAATGAGGGAAAAAATGAGGGAAAGAACGAGCTCCGCCGGCGAGATCATCCGCCAGCGCCGCAGCCTCCTCGCCTGCGACGGCAAGACCTCGATCCCCGCCGAGCGCTTCTACCGGATGCTGTCGCGCACGATGCCGGTGCCCTGGGACGCGATTCCCTGGAAGCCGGCGATCCACTTCGGTCTCTTCGTGCATCGCGTGGAAGGCATCGATCCGGGCCTGTACGCGCTCGCGCGAGATCCGGGCAAGCTGGAAAAGCTCAAGGGAAGCATGCACGCGCATTTCGCCTGGGAAGCGCCGCCGGGCTGCCCGCGCGAGCTTCCGCTCTTCCTTCTCGAGCGCGGCGACGCGCGCGCGCTCGCGACACAGGTGAGCTGCCGCCAGGACATCGCGGGGGACGGCGCGTTCTCGCTCGGCATGCTCGCCGAGTACCAGGCGGCGCTGGTCCAGCACGGGCCGTCGTTCTACCGGCGCCTGTTCCGGGAAGCCGGCGCGATCGGGCAGGTGCTGTACCTCGAGGCCGAAGCGGCCGGCGTGCGCTCGACCGGCATCGGCTGCTTCTTCGACGACCCGGTGCACCAGGTGTTCGGCTTGCGGAGCCTCGAATTCCAGTCGCTTTACCACTTTACCGTCGGCGGCTACGTCGACGATCCGCGCCTGACGACGCTGCCGCCCTACAAGCGCGAGCGCGCATGACCCGCGCCTGATGCCGCGCACCGGCACCTGGTGGCTCTACGTCCTCGAGTGCCGCGGCGGCGTGCTCTACACCGGCATTGCCAAGGACGTCGACGCTCGCTTCGCCGCCCACCTCTGCGGCACCGGTGCCAGATTCACCCGCCTGAACCCGCCCCTGCGCATCCTCGCCAGGGCCACCCTGCCCACCAGGAGCGCCGCCCTCCGCGCCGAATACGCCTTCAAACAGGCCTCCCGCGCCGCCAAGCTCCGGTGGTGCTCTATGGGACTGGAAAGCTTCGTCGCGCGCGCTCGCCGCTGACGGCGCCGATGCCTTGCGGCCTCAGCCGCGCCTGCGCCCGGTAGTTGCCCGGGAACATGGCGCGCTTGGCCTCGTCGTCCATCTCGGTCTTGAATGCGTGGCGGTCCTTGAGGGTGACCGCCTTCTGCGCTGCCGGGCGGGCGCTGATTTCGTCCACCAGGCGCTTCACGTTGGCAAGCTTCGCCGCGTGCTCGCCCAGAATGTTTGGCACCAATCGCGCCCACCCCCACAGTGCCATATCGACGACCGTGTAAGTATCGCCGACCATATACTTGTTCTTCGCCAGGCGCGCGTCCACGATGCCCCAGTGGCGCAGCGCCTCGAACTCGTAGCGGCTGAGGGCGTAGGCTATCTTCTCCGGCGCGTAATTCTTGAAGTGCACGTACTGGCCGGTGAATGGGCCGATACCCGAGGCGACGAACATATCAGCCACGACAGCATGGGTCCGCGCTCCGCCGCCTTCTGCGGCAGGAACTTGCCGGTCTTGTCAGCGAGGTAGAGCACGATGGCGTTGCTGTCGAACACCGTGACCCCGCCATCGACGGATGGAGGGCACCTTGGCGTTGGGGTTGATCGCCAGGTAGCCGGGCTTGTGCTGCTCAGCCTTGCGCGTGTCAACGGGTATCGGCTCGTAGGCGAGCCCCATCTCCTCCAGGCAGAGGGCGACCTTCATCGGGTTGGGCGCAGTGCTGTAATAAAACTTGATCATCGGTGTCTCCGCGGAGGAGGCTGGTGGTCCGGGAGCCGCATCCTACACGCCCCCTCGGGCCTTCCGTTCACGAATTTTCCAGTGTCCGCTTTCGCCAATAGCGGACCGTCAAGATGGAAGAACTCAGTTAGCTGACGCTGACGTGCTCGCCACGGCTAGCCGAGGATCACGCGCACGTTATGGGTTGCGCCGTCATCCACGAGCGGGACTCGGGTGGGACCGTGCGGAAGTGGGTTGCCGTCGAGGGTGGCGCTTGAGATGCCGCAGCTGACGCCGCGCGGGTTATCGACGGTGATGTGGTAGCGGGCGGAGCGGTGTTTGTAGGTGAGCTCGAAGCGCGGCCAGGAGGTGGGGATGACGGGGTCGAGGAGGAGGGAAGCGCCTTGGAGGCGGAAGCCGAGGATGGATTCGATGCCGGCGCGGTAGAGCCATCCGGCGGAGCCGGTGTACCAGGTCCATCCGCCGCGGCCGACGTTAGGGGGGACGGAATAGATGTCGGCGGCGACGACGTAGGGCTCGACCTTGTAGCGCTGGACGTCTGCGCGCGTGGCGGCGTGGTTGATGGGATTCAGGAGGGAGAAGAGCGCCGCGGCC
>DASQYN010000687.1:0-7017 GCA_035639215.1 Burkholderiales bacterium | reverse complement strand
CACAGAAACGTATGTCGCCGACCCGAACCCGAAGAAAGTCAACCTCGGCGTCGGGGTCTATTACGACGACAACGGCAAGGTACCGCTGCTCGAGTGCGTGCGTCGCGCCGAGGCGGAGCGCGCGAGCTCCGCGGCGCCATGGAGCTACCTGCCGATAGACGGCCTCGCTGCCTACGACCAGGGCGTGCAGCGGCTGCTCTTCGGCGAGCTGAAGAAGAACGCCGTCACAGTGCAAGCGCTGGGCGGCACCGGCGGATTGAAGATCGGCGCGGACTTCCTGCGCCAGCTCTCGCCGCGTTCGACGGTGTGGATCAGCGATCCGAGCTGGGAGAACCACCGGCAGCTCTTCGAGGCGGCGGGGTTCGCCGTGAAGGCCTATCCCTACTACGATGCGCGGACCCGCGGGCTGGATTTCGCCGGCATGCAACGCACCTTGGAAGGACTGCCTGCAGGCGATATCGTCGTGCTTCATGCCTGCTGCCACAACCCCACCGGCGTGGACCTGTCGCCCGAGCAATGGCCGGAGATATTGCGCATCGTCCAGGCGCGCGGTCTCGTGCCTTTCCTCGACCTCGCCTACCAGGGCTTCGCCGAGGGCATCGATACGGATGCTTACGCGGCGCGGCTTTTCGCAGACGCGATGTCGCCCGTTTTCCTCTCCAGCTCGTTCTCCAAGTCTTTCTCGCTCTACGGCGAGCGGGTCGGCGCCTTCAGCCTGGTGGCCGCGAGCGACGAGGAGGCGAAGCGCGCCCTCTCCCAGCTGAAGCGCATCGTGCGCACCAACTATTCCAATCCACCGAGCCACGGCGGCCAGCTGGTCGCGAACGTGCTCAATACGCCGGAGTTGCGCGCGCTGTGGGAAAAGGAGCTCGGCGGCATGCGCGAACGCATCAAGCAGATGCGCAAGGCGCTCGTCGACAATATCGAGAAGCGGGTACCGGGCGCCGATTTCAGCTTCGTGCTGAAGCAGCGCGGCCTCTTCTCCTACTCCGGTCTCAGCCGGGAACAGGTGCTGCGCCTGCGCAGCGAGTTCTCGATCTATGCCATCGAGTCCGGACGGATCTGCGTCGCGGCATTGAATTCAAAGAACATCGACTACGTCGCCGACGCCGTCGCGCGGGTCATTCGCTAGGGTAAAATCCCGCCTCTTCCATCGGGTCCCCGATAGCTCAGTTGGTAGAGCGACGGACTGTTAATCCGCAGGTCCCAGGTTCGAGCCCTGGTCGGGGAGCCAATACTTCAAGCGGCGCGGAATTGCTGGACCTGATCGGTCCTGTAGAGGCGGTCGGCGCCGCAGTGCGGGCACGATACACGGAAGACACAGGGGCGCTGCGAGGTGAACGGCTTCGAGCCGGCGCCCGGGTCGTCGAAGACCGCGAAACGCGCGTGGCACGCGGCGCAGTCAAAGCCGAAGTACCAGCTCGCCGGTTTGATCTCGCCGGACTTCTTCGCGTTGAGCTTGTAGGTGGCCTGGAAGCCGGATCCTTCGAACGAGCTCAATTTGCAGCCGGGCCTAGTTCGGGATGGTTCGATCGCTGTGACGGCGGCCGGCGGATTGCGCGGCGGGCAGGGCGACCAGCGCGACGCTGATGCGCTTCTGCAGCTCGAGGCGGGCGCCTTCGGCGGGCAGGTCGAGGCCGGCAATCCAGCGGTAGAGCTCGTCGGGCTGCACGCCGAGCCGGCGCGCCAGCCGATGCGGACCGCCGAGCACCCGGGAGGCGTGGAAAGCGGCGTGGATGAAGTCCGCCATGGCGCTATGTAAGACGCTCGCCCGCCCGGCGCAAAAGACTTACGTCACGCCGGCCTTGGCGCCGCCGCAACAGGCTCGCGGAAAGGCGGCAAACAGCGGGAAAAATTGGCTGAGGTCGATTGCTGTGGCTACCGGCGCAGGCGATAGTGGGGACGCAGCCGGAGCTGCACAGCGGAGCGCGACCATGGGAAAGACCGTCCGCGATCTCGACCCCCAAGTCGTAGTCGGCGTCATCGTCGGCGTCGCCGCGGCGCTCGCCTTCATAGGCTGGGCGCTGAGCAAGATCTAGCTCGCCGGTTAGCGCGCCCGCGAGGCTTCTAGCGCCTTGAGCAGATCCTCGCGCGAGACACCCGCGGCGCGCGCCCAGTCCCAGATTTCCGGCTCCTGCTCGGCGCAGCCGGTCTGCTCGTCGCGCTCGGCGGCTTCGTTGAGTTCGTCTGCCATGGTGTCTATCCTTCCACGGACACCTAGCAGGGTACGTGCCGTCCGGCCTGGTCCGGGCGGCGCAGGGAAAACGCCGGCGCACTATCGTCGCGCTTCGTGCAGGCGACGGCGCGCTTCGGCGAGAACGGGCGCGAGCTGCGTTCGCAGCCGCGCGCTTTCCTCCAGCGCGGCATCGATCAGGTTCCGCTCGAGAAGCGCGAGCAGCCCGGCGAGCGAAGGAAGCGGCCGCGTATAGACCGGCCGCTTAGCCCCTATCGCCTTCGCGTATTCGAGCTGCACGTTGGCGAGCTTGGTGAACTCGGCGGCGCAGCGCGTAAGCTCGCTGCTTTGCGGCTTGCCCACGCGGCGCTCGCGCAGCGCGGAGACCGCCCAGGCGAGGATGCGGGTGCGGTGCTCGGTATCGAGCAGCGCGGCCACTGCAGCGGCGTCGCCCGCTTTCTCGGCGAGGCTCATTGACAGCGGAACTGCACCAGCTCTTCGGCGAGCAGCCGCGAGGCGCCGAACGAGAGCCAGCCGCGCGCCTGCAGGAGCATCTCGTCCGCGCGAATGCGCAGCTCTTGCTCGCCCTCAACGGTGACGAAAGTGCCGTTGGTGCTGTGGTCGCGAAGCACGAACCGCTCGCCGCGGCGTTCGAGCGTGCAGTGCCTTCGCGAGGCGAGCCGCAGGTCGATGCACAGATCGCAATCCGGGTCTCGGCCGAGCGTGACGCAGTCGCCTTCGCGGCGGCGTAGCAACGTGTTGTAGCGATAGGTGAGGTGCAGCTCGGCAGAGCGCGGTCTGGTCTGCTCCTCGAGCGCCACCGGCGCGATCTGCCGCCAGTCGAGCTCCGCGAGCGTGAGCGCCGGACGCCCCGGCTGCTCACGCAATTCGTGCAGCGCCGGCGCGAACTCCGCGCTCAGGCGCGCTGCCGTGCCATGCGAGACGACAATTTGCCCCGGCGCGGCGAGGCTGGCGAGCTCGGCGGCCACATTCAGCGCATCCCCGTAGATGCCATGCCCGCGCTGGCGCACCGGGCCAGAATGAAACGCGACGCGCAGGCCGTGCGGCACGGCCTTCATGAGCCGCTCGGCGCGATGATGCATTCGCGCCGCCGCGGCCGCCGCGCGTTGCGCATTGGCAAACAGCGCGATCAGCTCGTTGCCCCGGCTGCGGAGAACCCTGCCGCCACTCGCTTCCGCCGCCGGCGCGAGCGCTTCCATGCCGGGCGCCCTCATCGCCGCCACCAGAACGCAGGTAGTCCTCTGCCGCCCCGCATACGCCTGCAGAAGCGTCGCTTCCAACCCGCCCATGTTCGCGTCTTCTTCTTTTTCGCGGCTTATCCGCATATGCAATATGATATGCACTATGCAAGATAATGTCAAAACCGCCGCGCCGGAGGGCCTGGCGGCCGCCCGGCGGACCCTGCTCGAGCTCGCGCAACGCGTGCAAACGACGCGCGTCGCGGCCGACACCGGCATTCATCAAAGCCAGGTTTCGCGCCTGTTTCGCGGGCAGTTCAAGCGCCTGTCGCCGAATGTGCGCACGCTGCTCGCGTACGCGCGCGAGCCCGGACGCTACGCCGGCGCCAAGGAGCCTTCGGAAGCCGCGCGGGCGGCGGTCATCCGCGCCGCGCTTCGCACGTGGGATTCGACGCCGGAGGGCGCGCAAGCGCTGGTGCGCCTGCTGCGCTCGGTGCAGCGCCTAAGCCGGGGACGTCCTAATCGAGGGTCTTCGCGATCTCGTCCGCCGGCACGCGGACGCTGACCCCCGCGCGCTCCTCCTGCAGGGTCATGGCGACGCGGCAGTCGCGCTCCGCCCAACCGCGGCGTATGGCTTCACCCAGTTCTTCAAGCGCGATGCCGCCGACCTTCATGGGGACGCCGCAATCCCGGCCGAGTTCAAGCGCAAGCGTCACGTCCTTGTGCGCTAGCCGCACAGTGAAATCTGCAGGGTCGTAGCGGCCGGGCAGGAAATGCTCGGCGAGGCGGTCGAAAGTGCGCTTGCGCCCGGTCGCGCCCTGCCGCAGCGCGCGAAAGAGCGCCAACGGCTCGACGCCTCCCTTCACGCCGAGGGTGAAGATCTCGGCGAGCGCCGCCTGCACCGAGAAGCTCGCGCAATTGTGGGCGAGCTTCGCGACGGTGCCCGCGCCTATCGGGCCGACGTACAGCGGCTGGTCGCCGATCGCGCGCAGGAGCGGCTCGTGCCGGTCGTAGATGGCGCGCTCGCCGCCGGCCCAGATCGCGAGCTTGCCCGACCTTGCGCCCTTCGGACCGCCGCTCACCGGCGCATCGAGGACGTGCACACCCTGCCCTGCGAAGTCCTCGTGCAGACGCCGGATGCGCTGCGGCGAATTCGTCGACAGATCGAACCAGGCAGCGCCTTTCTGCAGCGAGCCTTTGAGGCTCTTCGCGACCTCTTCCACTTCCGCAGGACCGGGCAGCGAAGTGAAGGCGACCTCGCAGTCCCGGGCCGCTTCCGCGGCGCTTGCGCACCAGTGCCGGAATCCTTCCACGCGGCGCAGATCGTGCGCGCGCACCTCGTGGCCGGCGGCCTGCAGATTCGACGCCATCGGGCCGCCCATCGCGCCAAGGCCGATGAAAGCGATCCTCACGAGGCATGCTCCGCGAAAACTTCCTTGGCGATGACCGCCGCCGTGCCCGCATTCGGCCAGCCTGCATAGAAGGCGAGGTGCGTAATCAGCTCCGCGATCTCGTCCCGCGTGACGCCGTTGTCGAGCGCTCGCCATAGATGGCCGCGCAGCTGGTCCGGCCGGTAGAGCGCTGCGAGCGCGGCTACGGTGATCAGGCTGCGATCGCGCTTGGAAAGGCCGGGGCGCTCCCAGACGTCGCCGAACACCACTCGGTCGGTGAGCTCGCCGAGCTTCGGAAAGACATCGCGCACCTGCCCGATAGTGGAAGGCGGCGCTGCGCGTTTGGCCATTTCAACCTCCTCTCATTTCGCTGAAAAAGCGGTAGCTTGCACGCAAACGGCCGACCTCAGGGTA
This sequence comes from Burkholderiales bacterium, assembly GCA_035639215.1. Lineage (GTDB taxonomy): Bacteria > Pseudomonadota > Gammaproteobacteria > Burkholderiales > SG8-39 > SCGC-AG-212-J23. The sequence continues at coordinate 1,840 of DASQYN010000687.1, read as the reverse complement.
GTCTCGAGACACATGAACGCCGCGCCTAGCGAGCCCGAATCGACGTACGCCTGGCTGCGCCTTAGCGCGTCGCTCCTCCTGATGACGGTCGGCGGAGTCGGCATGTACGTAATGTCGATTGCGCTGCCGGCCGTGCAGGCCGAGTTCGGCACCGCGCGCGGCGGCGCCTCGCTTCCCTACACCGCGACGATGATCGGCTTCGGCATCGGCGGCATCCTGATGGGCAGGCTCGCCGACCGCTTCGGCGTCATCGTCCCGGTCATCGTCGGCGGCATCTGCCTGGGCGGCGGGTTCGTGCTCGCCGGGATGTCGCAAAGCCTCGGCCAGTTCACCCTCGCCCACGGCATGCTGATCGGCTTCCTCGGCTGCTCAGCCACTTTCGCCCCGCTCGTTGCCGACACGGCGCTCTGGTTTACGCGGCGACGCGGAATCGCGGTGGCGATTTGCGCGAGCGGCAACTACCTCGCGGGAACGGTCTGGCCGCCGATCGTCCAGTACTTCTTCGCCACCTCCGGCTGGCGCTCGACCTACGTCGGCGTCGGGCTCTTCTGTACCGCGGCCATCCTGCTCCTGTCCTTTGCGCTGCGCCGACGCCCGCCCGCAATCGGCCTCGTCGCTTCCGGTGCAGCGGGCGCGCAGCGCGTTGCCAGGCCGCTCGGCCTTTCGGCAAACGCGCTCACGGTCTTGCTCGCCATCGCCGGCGTGGCCTGCTGCGTAGCCATGTCCATGCCGCAGGTGCACATCGTCGCCTACTGCGGCGACTTGGGGTACGGCCCGGCGCGGGGCGCCGAGATGCTGTCGCTCATGCTCGGCTTCGGCATCGTCAGCCGCCTGCTTTCGGGCTGGATCTCCGACCACATCGGCGGCCTGCGCACCCTTCTCCTCGGCTCCGTGCTGCAAGGCATCGCCCTCCTCCTTTTCCTCCCCTCGACGAGCCTCGTCTCCCTCTATGTCGTCTCGGCGCTTTTCGGCCTATTCCAAGGCGGCATCGTCCCCGCCTACGCCTTGATCGTGCGCGAGTATTTCGACATCCGCGAAGCCGGCATTCGCACCGGCATCGTGTTGATGGCCACCCTCTTCGGCATGGCGCTCGGCGGCTGGATGTCGGGCGCGATCTTCGACCTGACGGGCTCCTATCGCGCCGCTTTCCTGAACGGAATAGCGTGGAACCTGCTCAACTTGACGATCGCAATATGGATGCTGCATCGAAAATCGATCGCTACCAGGATCGCTGCAGCATCACGCCTTAGGCGGACGACAGGATAAAGCAGTGTTTCCTCCCTAGGCAGCGTTATACTGCGCGCGCCTCATCACGCCTCGGGGGGATCATGGATGGACCGATTATCGGGCAAGTCGGCCGAGCGGACCGCAAACGCAAGGAAGCCGCCAAGATCGAGATCGTCGGGCAACTCAAGCCCAAGGAATGGCTAGAGTTCATCGCATGCTTGGAGGAGTGCATCAAGCGCTTTCCCGGCAAACTCAGTATTAGCCACGCTAGGTACTCCATCAAGGTTCGCAGGGTCGGGAAGCGCAAGAAGAAGGCCCGTCGATAGGACTGGTTTGTTGGCAGCCGCACACTGGGCTGTCAGGGTGCATTGACTGAACGCTCGCGTCCTTGTCCTCGGCGCCGGCGGAGCGCTGGCGTCGAATCTGATGCGCAGCCTAAGGGCCGGCGATCCTTCGCTGGTCATCATCGGCTGCAGCGGGAGCCGTTTTTTTCTTAACAAGTCCCTCGCCGATCGGGATTACGTACTGCCTTTCTCCACTGCGCAATATTGCGCCGGCCTGCAACACATCATCGAAGCGGAGTGCATAGACCTCGTCATTCCGACAAGCGACT
>DASQYN010000686.1:0-5685 GCA_035639215.1 Burkholderiales bacterium | reverse complement strand
CTTCGGAAAGGTGAGCACCTGCGGCGGCGACTTGCGTGCAATGTTCGCGGGGTCGATGAACGCGGCCTTCATGCTCCAAGTGTGCAGGTGCTCCACGTCCCCGACCTCCACCCAACCTTTCGCGCCGAAGACCTGCATTCGCCACGTCTCCGCGGTCGCGATCACTGTTCCGAGGTAGCCGGTCGCCCCGCTGCGGAAGCGAAAGAGCATCGAGGTCGTGTCGTCGACGCCGCCGGGCTGCGCCAGGCGCTCGCTTTGCGCGAATACCGAGCCGATCGGCCCGGCGAGATAGAGCATGGCATCGACCACGTGGACGCCGCGCCCGGTCATCCCACCAGCGGGTGCCTCGTCGCGATCCTGCCGCCAGTGCTCGAGGGCGAAACGATAGGCGCTCGGGCCGCAGAAGTTGCCTTCGATGTGCAACAGCCTGCCCAGCCGTCCGTCCTCCAGCATCCGCTTCGCTTCGGCGAGCGCCGGCTGAAAGCGCCAGTTGTACCCCACGGCCAGCGTCAGCCTGCGCTCGGCGCACGCGGCCACGGCCTCGGCCGAGCTCTTCGCGTCGACGCCGAGCGGCTTTTCCGTGAACACGTGCTTGCCGGCACGCGCGGCGGCAACGATCTGCGCACAGTGCTGCGAGTGCGGCGTGGCGAGCACGACCGCATCCACTTGCGGGTCGCCCAGCAGCTCGGCGTAGCTGGCGGCGAGGCGGATCTCGTGCCGGCGGCAGAAGTCAGCCGCGCGCGGCGGCGTGCGCGTCGCGCCGGCGACGAAGCGGATCACCTCGCTCTTGCCCTGGACGCTCTCGACGAGGTTGCGCCCCCAGGTGCCGATCCCCACGATCGCGGCGCGCAGCATGGCCGGATTCTAGAAACGAAAAAGGGCGCCGGAGCGCCCTTTCGAGGAGCGGAATCCGCCTACTTGGCCGGCTGACGCTCCGTAGTCGGCCGGAAATCTCCGGTAAGGTGGTAGACAAGCGCCGGCACCATTTCCTCCCGGGGGTTGGACTTGCTCACGGCGCCGCTCACGCCCTGCGTGGCGGAGACCTGAAGCGCGCCAAGTTGGCGGCGCGCCCAGGCGGAGCTGCTCCAGACGCTCGCCCCAGTGGCCGTGTCGATGAGGCGGCTGGAGATGTCGCCGCGCATTTCCGCTCGCACGCCGGCGTCGAGCTTGGTCACGTCCGAAAGCTTGACGTCCATGCGCGGCTCGGAATAGGCGAGCTCGCCGACGAAAACGGCGCGCACCCCGTACTTCTCGCCGATCTTGCGGATCGCCGCGGCGTCGAGCTGCTTCGCGCCCACGGCGCTCAGCACCGTTTCGCGATCGCCGAGCTCGATGAACGGCGTTCCGGGCTGCGCGCCCTGGATCTGCTCCTGGAACTGACGGGTTGCGCGTGCGCTCGTGCTTTGCTCGGCATTGGAAGCGAAATCGACGATGCCAAGCGGAGCATAGCTCTTCAGCTCCATGCGCGGCGGCACGGACACGAGCACGGTGTTGCTCGCGCAGGCGACGAGCAGGGCGAAGGCGAGCAGCGTGATGTTGTTGCGGGCGCGCATGGGATGCCTCCCTTGTTTGTCTTCGGTGAAGGCAGCCTACACGAGACGATGCTCGCCGTATGTGACGTTTATCGAAAGCGCAGGTTCTCGCGCGACAGCTGGCCGACCGCGCTGCAGCCCATCAGCTTCATGCCGCGTTCAAGCTCGGCGCGCAGCTGCGCGAGCGCCCGCTCGACGCCCGCCTGCCCGGCTGCCGCGAGCGGAAAGAGGTAGTAGCGGCCGATGCCCACGGCCTTGGCGCCGAGCGAAAGCGCCTTGAGGATGTGCGTGCCGCGCTGCACGCCGCCGTCCATCATCACGTCGAGGCGCTCGCCCACGGCGTCGACGACCTCGGCGAGCTGGTCGAACGCAGCGCGCGAGCCGTCGAGCTGCCGCCCGCCGTGGTTCGAGAGAATGATGCCGGTGCAGCCGATGTCGGCGGCGCGCCTCGCATCGCCGACCGACATGACGCCCTTCAGGCAGAACTGTCCGCTCCATTCGCGGACCATCTTCGCCACGTCGTCCCAGGTCATCGAGGGATCGAGCATCTCGGTGAAGTAGCGCTGGATGGACATCGGTCCGCGCCCCATGTCGACATGGGCCTCGAGCTGCGGCAGATGGAAGCGCTCGTGCGTCACGTAGTTCAGGCCCCACATCGGCCGGATCGCGAACTGCAGCATGCCGCCGAGCGTGAGCTTGAAGGGAATGGAGAAGCCGGTGCGCAGATCGCGCTCGCGGTTGCCGCCGGTGATGCTGTCCACGGTCAGCATCATCACGTCGATGCCCGCTTCCTTCGCGCGCTGCATCATGGCGCGATTGAGGCCCCGGTCCTTGTGGAAATAGAACTGATAGGTCTGCGGCGTGGCGTAGGTCTTGCGCAGCTCCTCCAAGCCCACCGTACCGAGCGAGGAAACGCCGAACATCGTGCCGTACTTGGACGCCGCGGCCGCCACCGCACGCTCGCCCGTATGGTGGAAGAGCCGCTGCAGCGCGGTCGGTGAGCAGTAGAACGGCAAGGCGAGCTTCTGGCCCATCACGGTTACCGAAAGGTCCACGCTCGCCACCCCGCGCAATACCTTCGGCACGAGGTCGCAGCGCTCGAACGCCTCCGTGTTCCGGCGATAGGTCGTCTCGTCGTCCGCGGCGCCGTCGATGTAGTTGAAGATCGGCCCGGGCAGCCTCCGCCTCGCCAGCTCGCGAAAATCGTGGAAGTTGTGGCAGTCGCTTAGGCGCATAGAGCGTCGATCCTCCCCCGTTACCGCCCTAGAGGTTCCCGTTGACGGCCGCTTAAGGGCTCGAGTGCAGCTCGGCGGAGCGGTCCCACAGATTCGGCGTGACGCGGCTCGAATAGCCGGAGATGAAATCGCTCGGCGCGCCGGTCGTGGGGTCGAACACATGGCGGCGAACCGCGCCGATGTTGGCGCCATAGACATGGATGCTGATCGAGGGGCGGTCGGCGAGCGCATTGGACACCTTGTGAATGTCGCCGAGGCGCGGCGAAACGAGGTCGATGCCGCCGGCCGGGAGCGGGTGGCTGCCGGCCGGGCGCAGCCTGCCGCTCGCCGCGTCCCGCGCGAACTCCTCACAGAGCTCCGCGCCGCGCATGACGCCGACCATGCCCCAGACCGTATGGTCGTGCACCGGCGTGGTTTGACCCGGACCCCAGACGAAGCTCACCACCGAGAAGCGCTCCATCGGGTCGCAGTACAGCAGGTATTGCTGATAGTGCTCGGAGCTCGGTCGCGCAAACTGGTCGGGTAACCAGTCGTCGTGGCGCACGAGCTCGGACAACAGCTTCTTGCCCTCGTCGAAAATGCGCGCCTCGTCGCCGCCCGCCCGCTCGATGAGCTGCGTGAAGGACTGGACGAAATCTCGCAGGCGCGCCGGCTTGCTCATCGCGGATGCTCTTTACGGTCGGTGCCCTAAGGTACGCCTCGACGGGGCGCGAGGCAATTCCGGGCGAGCACGAGCTACTCGGCGCGATGTGCGATGAGGTCGCGGAGGTCCGGAGGAAGGAAAGAGCGCAGCCGCTCGCCGATCGCAGCCTCGTGGCGCTGCCAGGCGATGCCGGCGCCGATGATCGCCAGGCCGATGGCGGTGAGCGCCACCGGAAACAGCATGCTGTCCTTGAACATCGTGTGCGAGAGATCGCCGAGATAGAAAGCCACGCCGAGGCCGCCGAAGACCGCGAAGACCCGACGCGACAGCGTGGCGCCGACCGCGATCATCAGCAGGTTGAGGCAGCCGTAGAGGAACCGGTTGAGCTCGCTGTTCGAGCTCATGGCGCTCAGCCCGCCCCAGAAGGTCAGCACGCCGAACAGATATAGCCAGAAAGCGAAGTCCCTGGACTTGTACGAGCGCATGTCGACCAGGAACGCCAGCAACGTCATTGCCAAGCCGAAAAACGTCGAAACGAGCTTTCTGCGCTCCGAGAAAAACTCCACCGCGTCGCCGCCGAAGAGGAACGGAGTGAGGTCCATGCTCATGTACCACAACGTCACCGCCACCGGCATGACCAGGAAAGGCAGGCGATAGCGCCAAAGCGCGGCCGCGGCGGCGGCGAGTGTCGCCAGCTCCATGATGAGCCAGCGCCAGTCGATGTAATAGTGGTAGTCGCGGTAGGCCGATGCCCTTGGCCCATCGATCCAAAAGCCGAGGAAGTGCTGTGCCCCGTAAACCGCCAGCGGAACCATGACTACGGCAAACGTCGCCGTGATTCCCGCAGGAATCGCGAGATGCTGGCGTGTAAGAAAGAGCTCGGTGAGTAGAAACGCCGCGGCGCAGTAAAGCAGCGAAATGAGCAGCAGGCCGCCGCCGAAGCGCTCCCAGCCGAGCGTCATGAACAGCGTCATGGCGCCGATCGCCACCATGCCGCCCAGGTAATAGAGGATGTGAGCGGGCTTGAAGGAGGGCCTATCCCGCTCCTTCTGGCTAAGGAAGTCCCAGAGCGCGCTCGCCTGCGGGTTGGTCAGCACGCCGCAGGCGACGGCTTGCTCGAGGGTGGAGCGCGTCACCCGCACGGGAGAGAGACGTCCCTCAGACGATGTCGAGGTGCTCGATGCCTTTGTTGAGGTCGCGCTCCTTGGCGGTCTTGCTGTTCAGCTTGATGTTGAGGCGCACCTCGTTGGTGGAGTCGGCGAAGCGCAGCGCGTCCTCGTAGCTGATCCGGCCCGCCTCGTAGAGGTCGAACAGCGCCTGGTCGAAGGTCTGCATGCCGAGCTCGCGCGACTTCTTCATGATCTCCTTGATCTCGTGGATCTCGCCCTTGAAGATCAGGTCGGAGATGAGCGGCGAGCTGAGCAGCACTTCCACCGCCGCGGCACGGCCCTTGCCTTCGCGCAGCGGGATCAGCCGCTGCGAGATGACGGCCTTCAGGTTGAGCGACAGGTCCATGAGCAGCTGCTGGCGGCGCTGCTCCGGGAAGAAGTTGATGATCCGGTCCATCGCCTGGTTGGAGTTGTTGGCGTGCAGCGTGCCGAGGCACAGGTGACCGGTCTCGGAGAAGGCGATGGCGTGCTCCATCACCTCCATGTCGCGGATCTCGCCGATCAGGATCACGTCGGGCGCCTGGCGCAGCGTGTTCTTCAGCGCCGCCTGCCACGACTCGGTGTCGACGCCCACCTCGCGCTGCGTGACGATGCAGTTCTTGTGCGGGTGCACGAACTCGACCGGGTCCTCGATGGTGACGATGTGGCCGTGCGAGTTCTCGTTGCGGTAGCCGATCATCGCCGCGAGCGAGGTCGATTTGCCCGAGCCGGTGGCGCCGACGAACAGCACCAGGCCGCGCTTGGTCATCGCCACGTCCTTCAACACCGGCGGCAGGTGCAAGTCCTCGAATTTCGGGATCGTGGTGGTGATGACGCGCAGCACGGCGCCCACGTGCCCCTGCTGGATGAACGCATTGACGCGGAAGCGGCCGATGCTCGCCGGGTTGATGGCGAAGTTGCATTCCTTGGTCGCCTCGAACTCCGCCGCCTGCTTGTCGTTCATGATCGCGCGCACCAGCAGCGCGGTGTGCTGGCTGGTCAGCGCCTGCTGCGAGACCGGCGTCATTTTGCTGTCGATCTTCATCGCCGGCGGAAAGCCGGCGGTGAGGAAGAGGTCCGAGCCGCGCTTCGCAACGAGCGCGCGCAGCAGGTCGTAGATGAACTTG
>DASQYN010000685.1:0-10507 GCA_035639215.1 Burkholderiales bacterium | reverse complement strand
CCGCCTTGAGCGCGGCCACGCCTTTCACCGCGACCTGCTCGTCGCCCCTCAGCCCGCCGAGCACCGCGCGCCCGCCGGCCTCGCCGTGCAACATCACGCGCTGCGCGCGGAACCCCTGCGGCGTGCGAACGAAGACGACCGGTGCGCCGGCGACGCGCGCGAGCGCCTCGGTCGGCACGCTGAACGCATCCTGCTCGCCCGACATGGCGAGGGAAGCCTCCACGTACTGGCCGGGCCGCAGCCGCTCGGCGCCGCGCTCGATGCGCGCGCGCACCAGCACGGTCTGGTTGCCGCTCGCGACGCTGCGCCCCACGGCGATCACCTCGCCGCTCGCCTGCGCCGACGGCACGCTGACCGCCGCGCCTTCGCGCACCTCGGCGAGCCGCGCGATGGGAAGCTGGATTTCCAGCCAGAGCGGCGAGAGCCGTGCGACCTTGAGCACCGGCGCCGCCGCCTCGACGCGCTGGCCGGCGACGGCGAGCTGCTCGAGCACTACGCCGTCGAGCGGCGAGAGGAGCTCCACCAGCGTGCCGACCCGCTGCCCGGCGCGCAGCCGCTCGATCGCCTCGGGCGACATGCCGGCAAGGCGCAGCGCCTGGGTGCGCTCGGCGAGGTCGGCCGCCGTCTCGACCGCGTGGCTACGCGCGGCGAGATAGCGGCTCTCGGCGATGATGCCTTCCTTGAAGAGCGCGCTGTCGCGCTCGAGATTGGCGCGCGCGAGGCTCGCCTGCGTCGCCGCCTGCAGATAGGTGTGCTGCAGATCCGCGAGCTGCGGGCTCTGCAGCCGGGCGAGCACCTGGGCCTTCTTCACCGGCTCGTGTGCCGCGACCAGCACCTGCTCGACGAGCCCGGCGAGGGGCGCGCTCACCACCTGCAGCTGCTCGTTCGGCACGACGACGAGCGCCGGCAGGCCGGCGATCTCGGTGTTCGCCTGGCGGACGACGGGCGCCGTTTCCACGCCGAGCGCCTTCAACTGCTCCTGCGAGATCTTGACTTCCTCGGCAGCGACGGCAAGGAATGGCGCAAACAGGAGCGCCGCGAGCCAGGGCTTGTGCATGAGCACCAGACTAATGTCATAGCCCGGCAACGGATTTGACTTAGGGCAAATTCATCCCGGCTTGCCGTCGAGGCGCGGCTGCGAAAGCACCGGCAGGTAGGCTACGGCGAAGGTCGCGAAGGCGAGAAACCAGAGGGTCGCGGAGATAGCGACGCTCGCCAGGTAGGCCGCCGGCACCGCGAGGGGCACGAGCACGCGCACGAACGCGGCCGCCTGCACCAGCGAGTAGGCCCACATCTCCGCGCGACCGGCCGCGAGCGGCCGCCCCGTGTGCCCGCGCGCCGTGCGCGTCATCATGCCGAGGGTGATGCCGCCGATCGCGCCGACGGTGAGCGCATGCGTGGCGAGCACCGGCGGCACGAGCCCGAATTCCGCAAGCCCGCGCATCGCGAGGTGCACCACGATCCAGGCGTAGGAGAGATGCAGGATCCAGAGGATCGGCCGGCCGCGCGTCGCGAGCGGCGCCCAGAGCGCGAGGCGAACGGCGTGCAGCGCCGCGGCGAGGAGCGCGACCATCGCGGCGGCCTTTTCCAGCTGGAACAGGTCGAGGACGAGGATGGCGACAAGGGCCGCGAGAGCCGCGTACTCGAGGCTCTGCAGCCGCCGGGCGCCGGCGCCGGGAATCGCGTTGTTGGTGAAAGAGGGCACCACGCGCCCGGCCATGATGGCGATGACGAGCAGCACCATGTCGAGCCCGACCTGCAGGCCCGCGCGCTCGCTGAACGCGAAGAGCACGCTCGCCGCGCCGATCGCGAGCACGATGAGGATGAAGAACCAGTTCCGGTTGCGGCTGGCGAGGATCGGCCGGCCGATACCCCATGCGAGGCCGATGGCGAACAACAGATCCACCAGGCTGGAGGCCGCCAGCGAATAGGGCGCGATGAGCCGCGCCGCCACCCAGATCGCGGCGAGCGCCGCAAGCGGCGCCCCGGACGGCGTCTCGCGCCCGGTCCAATTACACACCGCCGTGAGCAAGAAGCCGGCGATGACCGCGAACGCGTAGCCGAAGATCATCTCGTGCGCGTGCCACAGCGGCTGCACCGGCGGCAGCACGCCGAAGTACTGCAGCGCCCAGAGCGGCACGCTCAGCGCCGCGTAGGCGCCGGCGAGAAGATAGAAGGGGCGAAAGCCGAGGGCGAGAAGCGCAGGCAAAAAAAGGGTCCTGACCCCTTTTCTTTTACAGCTTCAGGACCCAGTCGACAAGCTTTTTGATATCCGCATCGGGCACGGCGGCGTTGGGCGGCATGGGGATCGGTCCCCACACGCCGGAGCCGCCCATCTTCACCTTCTCTTCCAGCTTCGCGGCGACGTTCTGGCCCTTGTACTTCGCCGCGACGTCCTTGTACGCCGGGCCGATCAGCTTCTTGTCGATAGCATGGCAGGAGGTGCAGTTGTGCTTCTTCGCGAGCGCCTCGTCGGCGAACACCGGGGTCGCTACGAAGGCGCCGCACACAATGCCGGCGAGGATGATCTTCAACTCCAACTCCCCATCAGTAGACGTCGTGCTGCGTGTTGTAGACGTTGAACTTGCCGGTCGGCGTGATGAGCCGCTTGTCCTTGATGACGCTCTTCAGCTTGAGCGTCTTGTCGTCGACCACGACGATGGCCGATTCCTGGTCCTTGCCGTTCCACACCGAGAACCACACCTCGTTGCCCGCCTGGTTGTACTCGGGCTGCACGACACGGCGCGGCCCATCCTTGATGCCGCTCCAGTCGGCGATCGGCAGGACCTGCGGCGCGGCGTCCAGGTTCTTGATGTCGTAGACGGCGACCGAGGCGCTGATCTTCGCATCCGGGTTGAGCGCGTTGTCGACATAGAGGTGCGTCGACTTGGGATGCGTCTTGATGAAGAGCGAGCCGCCGCCCTGGCTCTTGAGCGTGCGCACCACCTTCCAGGCGTTCTGCTTGTGCTTCGCCGGGTCGGTGCCGATCACCGAGATGCCCTCGTCGCCGAGGTCGCCGGTGCACCATACCGGCCCGTACTTCGGGTCGACGAAGTTCGCGCCGCGTCCCGGATGCGGGATCTTGCCGACGTCGATCAGCGCCGCGAGCTTGTCGTCCTTGGTATCGACGACCGCGATCTGGTTGGAGTTGTTGGCGGCCACCAGGAAGTAGCGCTTGGTCGAATCCCAGCCGCCATCGTGCAGGAAGCGCGCCGCGTCGATGGTGGTGACCTGGAGATTTTTAAGGTCGCGGTAGTCGACGAGCAGGATCTTTCCCGTCTCCTTGACGTTCACCACGAACTGCGGCTTGAGCTGCGAGCCGACGATCGAGGCGACGCGCGGCTCCGGGTGGTACTCCTGCGTGCCGACGACGTTGCCGCGCGTGGAGACGATCTTCAGCGGCTCGAGGGTGTCGCCCTTCATGATCGTGTACTGCGGCGGCCAGTAGGAGCCGGCGATCGCCAGCTTGTCCTCCCAGCCCTTGTACTTGGAGGTCTCGACCGAGCGCGCCTCGAGGCCGACCTTCACCACCGCGACGTTATCGGGCTTCTCCATCCACAGGTCGATCAGGTTGATCTGCGCGTCGCGGCCGATCACGTAGAGGTAACGGCCCGAGGAGGAAAGCCGCGAGATGTGCACCGCGTAGCCGGTGTCGATGACGTTGACGATCTTCTTCGTGTCGCCGTCGATGAGCGCGATCTGGCCGGCGTCGCGCAGCGTCACCGAGAAGAGGTTGGCGATGTTCAGGCTGTTCAGCTTCTTCTTCGGCCGCTCGGCCGGCGGCACCAGGACCTTCCAGGTCGCCTTCATCTCTGCGAGCCCGAACTCCGGCGGCACCGGCGGCGGCTGCTGCAGGAAGCGCGCCATGACGTCGACCTGCTTCTCGCTCAGCTGCCCGGAGGTGCCCCAGTTCGGCATGCCCGCGGGCGAGCCGTAGTTGATGAACACCTTGAGGTAGTCGGTGCCGCGGGCGAGCGTGATGTCGGGCGTGAGCGGCTTGCCGGTCGCGCCCTTCCGCAGCACGCCGTGGCAGCCCGCGCAGCGCTGGAAGTAGATGGTCTTCGCCTCTTCGAACTCGGCCGCGCTCATGGGCGGCGCTTTCGGGCCGACCACGTCGGGCGCCTCGCCCGGCTTGATCGGCACCGGCGCGCCCTTGTACATGAGCTCCGGCGCCCCGGTCCCCGGGTGCACCGGCTTGTCCGCCGGCGGCGTCTGCTGGGCGAATGCCGCGGCAACGGCGAGCGCGGCGGAAGCGGCGAAGGCGGCGCGCAGGGCGACGCGGCAGGCGGACATGGCTTTCCCTTCTTTCATGAGGAGGTTCGGCAGGACTTTACGAACCTGGCGGCGAGCATCCTTAACCTAGATCAAACGGCGGGCTTGATGGGAATCACGCGCGCCGCGGCCCGCGCCTCGCGCTTCAGCCGGCGCTCGATGAGCGGCATGCAGCGCTGGTCGCTGTAGTAGGTGACCTGGCAGTCGAGGCAGTAATGGCACTCGTTGGCGTTGATCTCGCCGGTCGGGCGGATGGCGCGCACCTCGCAGTCGTGCGCGCAGGTCTGGCAGGGCCGGCCGCACTCCTTCCGCCGGCGCAGCCACCAGTCGAAGATGCGGAAGCGGCCCGGGATGGTGAGCGCCGCGCCGAGGGGACAGACGTACTTGCAGTAGAACTTGCGGTTCACCGCCGAGACGGCGAGCAGCGCCACGGCGTAGAGGACGAACGGCCATTCGCGGTCGAAGCGCAGCGTGATCGCGGTCTTGAACGGCTCGATCTCGGCGGCGCGCACCGCATCGCCCATCGACTGCAGCGAAAGCCCGAACAGCACGAGCAGGATCACGTACTTCACCGCCCACAGCCGCTCGTGCACGACGTCGGGGAACTCGAGCTGGCGCAGCTTGAAGCGCTGCGCGGTGTCCTGGATCAGCTCCTGCAGGGCGCCGAACGGACACAGCCAGCCGCAGAACACGCCGCGTCCCCAGAGCAGCAGCGTCACGGCGACGAAGCTCCACAGGATGAAGAGCATCGGGTCGATCAGGAAGCTCTCCCAGCGAAAGTCGCGCAGCGCCGCCTGCACGAAGGTGAGCACGTGCACGATGGAGAGCTGGGCGAGCCCGTACCAGCCGATGAAGAAGATCGTATAGAGGAGGAATCCGCGGCGCAGCGCCGCCAGGAACCTCGGCTTGCGCGCGAGCCAGTCCTGGAGCACCAGGATGAGCGTCAGCACCGCCAGGCCGACGCCGAGCACCACGATGCGGAAGCGGCCGTCTCGCCAGGTGGTGACCCAGGGCTCCGGCTCTTCCCGGGGAATCCTCTTTTCGGCCGCGCCGAGCCGGCGCGTCTCGGCAATCTTTCGCGCGGCGCGCATCACGGTGGCGTTCTCGATCATCACCGTCATGGTCGCGCCCGAGATTGTGTCCACCGCCACGGCGCCCGGGCGCTCGGCGCCGACCACCACCTCGTCGAACGCGCTCTTGCCCCGGTACTGGTCGGCGAAGGCCTTGAGCCTCGCTTCCGCGATGCCGACGGCGAGAATCGGCTCGGCGTGCTCGACGATCGCGACGCCGGTGATGCGCCCGCCGGTGTCGATGCCGACTAGGCTGTTGATGGGCTTTCCCGAGTAAGCGGGGATGCGCACGACATCGTCGGTGAGGAACACATAGCCCAGGAGCTGCTCGCCGGCGTACACCGCCGCCGCCCTCGGCTCGCCCTCCAGCGCCCCGAAGCGCGTCGCCTGGGGAAAGAACTCCTTCGCCTGCGGGTAGTCCTGCGGCGGCGCGGTGGCGCCGGCATACGCCCAAGACAGCGCAAGAAGGAGCACGAGCAGAATGCGCATCGCCCGCCAGTTTGCCGGCCGCGGTCGCCCCGGATTTGACCGCGATCAAATCCGGTACGCTTCGGCGGTGCGCTACCTCGTTTCGGCTTGCCTGCTTTTCGTCTTCGCGACGGCTGAAGCCGCTCGAATCGACGAGTCGCGCCCGCTCATGGGGACGCTCGTGCAGGTGAGCGTCGAGGGGCACGACGAGGCCTCGCTGCGCGAGGCGGTCGGCCAGGCCTTCGCCGAGATGGCGCGCCTGTCGTCCCTGATGAGCCACTACGAGCCCTCGAGCGTGGTGAGCGAGATCAGCCGCTCGGCCGGCCTGCATCCCGTCGGCGTGCCGCGCGAGCTGATGGAGGTGCTGCGCCTGGGAGAGGAGGTATCGCGGCGCACCGGCGGCGCCTTCGACATGACGATCGGCGCGCTCTCCGGATGGCGGTTCCGCGCGGACGATCCGGCGATGCCCTCGCCGGCACAGATCGAGCGCGACCGCGCGCTCGTCGACTATCGCCGGCTAGTGCTCGACGAGCGCGCCGGCACGGCGTTCTTGGAGCGGCGCGGCATGCGGCTCGACCCGGGCGGCATCGCCAAGCTCTACATCCTGCGCGCCGGCCTGCGTGCGCTCGAGGGCCGCTGCGAGCGGGCGCTCGTGAACGGCGGCGGCGACGTCGCGATATCTACGGCACCGGGAACGGCGCCCTGGCGTGTCGGCGTGCGCGACCCGCGCGCCCCGGAAACGCTGCTGGGAGCGATCGACGTGTCGGGCGGCTTTGTCGCCTCGTCGGGCGACTATGAGCGCTACTTCGTGCGCGACGGCGTGCGCTACCACCACATCCTCGATCCGCGCACCGGCCGGCCCTCGCAAGGCGCCCGCGGCGTGACGCTCGTCTCCGCGCGGCTGGAGGACGTCGACGGCTACGGCGTGGCGATCATGGTGCGAGGTGTCGGGGAAGCCGAGCGGCTGGTGCGCGAGCGGTCAGGGCTCGATGCGCTCGTCGTGATGGAAGACGGGCGGCTATGGATGTCGCCCGGCATGCGCGCGCGGCTGGGGATCCGCTAGAGCGCCGGCTCGATCAGCAGCTCATAGCCGCCATCGCTTCGTGGCGATCCGGAGTACGTGAATCCGCGCTCGCGCAGCAGCGCATAGATCGGCACCGGCTCGTGCGGCAGGACGACGCGCAGCGGCTCGTGCGGCGCGCGCTCGAGCGCCTGGAAGATACGCACGATCGGCTCGGGCGGCTGCAAACCGCGCAGGTCGAGCGCCGGCTCGGGCGCCGGAGCGTCGCTCCGCGCGAGTCCCTTCTCGTCGAGCACGGAGCGCAGCTCCTCGAGCTCGCTGAGATAGCCGCGCGGGTCGTGCTCCGGCGCCGCGGCGTTCAGCACTTCGAGGCGCATGCGCACCTCGTCGTCCACGCCGTCCAGCGCGTCGAGCGCCGAGCGCAGGGCGCTGAAGCGCATGCGGTACGCCGACCACTGCGCGGCGCGCGCCGTGTGTAGCGTTTCCTCGAGTAGCCGCGCGATCGTTGCCATCCGCGCACGATTGCGCGCCGCTGGCAGCGCGCCCTTGATATGGGTCAAGCGTTCCGCCCGAGGACGAAAGCGCAGCCGGCAACGAGCAGCGCGGCGCTGGCGGCGTGAACGAGCGCTGCCGCCGGCGAGTACTCGTACTGCAGCGCGGTGAACCCGGCGATCGGCGCCGCGAGAGCGAGGACGAAAAACGCGCGGCTCGCGCTCCCCTCGATGCGCGCAAGCGCAAACCAGGCGAGGAGTCCCGAAGCGCCCAACCCGAGCAACGCATGCAGCGGCAGCGCCGGTGCGTCGCTGCGCCCCAGGATCGAGAGCCGCGCGCCGATCAGGGCCTGCAGCACGAGCAGGCCCAGGAGAAAAGGGGTCAGGACCCTTTTCCCGGCAACGCGCAGCTGAGGGGAAAAGGGTCCTGACCCCTTTTCTCCCGCCAGCCAGGCGAAGGCGGCGGCAAGGGCGAGGCCGCCGAGCACGTTACCCATAGCCTGCACCGCCGTCGGCGTCCTCCCCGCGGCCATGCCGAGCCCCGCCAGAAAAAGCGTCAACGCCAGCACGGCGGTAATCGGCATCCACGACGACACGCCGCGCCGCCAGGCCGTCCAGGCGAGCCCCAGCGCCGCGAGTACTTCCAGCGACGCTGCGCTCCGGTGCAGCGCGCGCAGACCGCGCAGCCCGGCCTCGCCGAACATCGGGCTCACGCTTGCCGCATTGAGGCGGATCGCCGCGCTCATCAGCACCACGACCAGCACCAGCCCGAGGCCCGCTGCCGCGGAAATGCGGTATCCGGAAGCGGGCTCAGGCCGCCGCATGCGCGGGCGCGAAGCGCGGCTCGCTTCGGCGGCTCGCTTGCGCGTTCCAGAGCGCGGCGAAGAAGAGCACCACGGCCCCCGCCTGGTGCAGCGCGGCGAGCGGCAGCGGCACGTGCAGGAGCAGCGTACTGATGCCGAGGCTCGCCTGCGCGACGAACGCGGCGAGCAGGAAGTTGCCCGCCGCCGTAGCGCGGCTCGGCAACCACGCGAGCGGCACCAGCACGAGAAGCGTCCAGAAGATCGTGCGGTGCACGAGCTGCACGGCGGCGATGTTGTAGAGGAAATTGCGCCACCACGGCTCCAGCATGAAGCTCTCGGGTGGAACCAGGTAGCCGTTCATCAGCGGGAAGGTGTTGTACGCCGCACCGGCGTGCAACCCGGCCACCATGCCGCCCGAGAGCGCCATGGCGAAGACTACGAACGGCAGGATCGCCGCCAGCGCTCCGCCGCGCTTCGCTCTCGCCGGCGCAGAGAGCAGGCCGAGGGCGATCCAGACCTCGGCCGCGAAGATAGCGAGCGCCACGCCGAGGTGCGCGGTGAGGCGGAAGTGGCTGACGCGCGGGTCGTCGACCAGCCCGGACTTCACCATGTACCAGCCGAGCGCTCCCTGGGCCGCGCCGAGGAGAAACACGCCCCCGAGCTGCCACGCCACGCGACGCTCGAGCTTTTTTCTGAACAGGAACCAGAGGAAAGGCAGCAGGAAGACGAGCCCGATGGTGCGTCCCAGCAGGCGGTGGAAGTACTCCCACCAGAAGATGGTCTTGAACCCCTCGACGTCCATCGCGTGGTTCACCTGCTTGAATTCAGGCGTCTGCCGGTACTTCTCGAAGAGCTCCTGCCAGTCTGCCTGCGAGAGCGGCGGCACCGCGCCGACGATCGGCTCCCACTCGACCATCGAGAGCCCCGAATGCGTGAGGCGCGTCACGCCGCCGACCACCACCATGGCGAAGACCAGCGCGGCGCAGAGGAAGAGCCAGGCGGCGACCCGGCGGCGATCGGCACGCGTCATGGGCCGATGGTGCCGCGGCACGGCGGGAAAAACTTGATCGACATTAAGTCGGCCCGCCGCGCGGCCCCGTAACGTCTCTCGCCATCCAGGACGAAAGGAGCCTTCGCATGGCCGCCAACCCCGAAAGCAGCGTGGACTTCGACGAGGTGCCCGAAGAGCCGGTGCCGGCGATGCAGCACCTGCTCGACAACCCGTTCCTGCTGCTGTTCATCGGCATCGCGATGCCCACCGTGCTCTACATCATCTGGGGCGTGATGGAGATCGTCGGCCTGCCGATCGCGAAGTAGAAAGGGAGATGCCATGAGCGCAATTCTGCCGCCCAGCGAGCGCGTCTGGTGGAAGCAGCCGCTCGACCGGGTCGAGCTGCTGTGGATCGTGATCGCGCTGGTGTGGTGCCTGATCATGTTCTTCATGATGCCGTACTGGCACATCTACGGGCAGCAGAACCTCGCGAACGAGGCGTACCGGGAGAAGCCGGAGAACTACGCGAAGAAGGTCGAGGACGGCATCGCCAAGTATAAGGTGCGCGAGGAAGGCGGCGACCTGAAGGTGCCGGTGGTGCATCCGCCCGCCGGCGCCGACGTCTACCTGCAGGCGCAGCTCTGGCGCTGGTATCCGATCCTCGAGCTCGAGGCGGGCAAGTCCTACCGCGTGCACCTCATGTCCATGGACTGGCTGCACGGCTTCTCGCTGCAGCCCGAGAACATCAACATCCAGGTGCATCCCGGCTACGACCACGTCGTGACGCTCACGCCGACCGCGCCGGGCACCTACCACATCATCTGCAACGAGTACTGCGGCATCAACCACCACACGATGTCGAGCGTGCTGTACGTGAAGTAACAAGGCACGGGGAGAAAAATCCAATGGCCGTGAATCGCATGTTCCGGACCTGCCCGAGCAGCGGGCTGGTCTTCCACCAGGACGCCGAGAAGCTGATGCGCTGGCACGCGGTGGCGGCGGTGGTGTCGCTGCTGGTCGGCGGCATCCTCGCCCTCTTCGTCGTGCTGACGCGCTGGCAGGCGGTCCATTTGCTCGCCCCCGACCGCTTCTACCAGGTGCTCACCGCGCACGGGCTCAACATGCTCGTCTTCTGGATCATCTTCTTCGAGATCGCGGTGCTCTACTTCGCCGGCTCGACGCTGCTCAAGTGCCGCCTCGCCACGCCGCGCATCGCCTGGCTCGGCTTCGCGCTGATGGTGCTCGGCGCGCTGATCAACAACTACTCGGTGTTCCGCGGCGACTCGAGCGTCATGTTCACCTCGTACGCGCCGATGGGCGCGCACCCGACGTTCTACCTCGGCCTGATCCTGTTCGCCGTGGGGGCGCTGATCGGCTGCTTCGTGTTCCTC
>DASQYN010000684.1:0-3652 GCA_035639215.1 Burkholderiales bacterium | reverse complement strand
CGTGGCCCAGCGGTTCTCGGCTCGCGTGCGGTGCTCGATGATCGTCTCCAGCTCGCCGAGCGAGGTGTCGGCTCTCGGCACGGCGAAGCTTTCGCCGATCGACTCGGCGCGCGCGGGCCCGCGCAGCGGCACTTCCTCGAGCAGCCAGGTGAGGAGGAACGCGAGCGCCGCAATTCCCGCAGCCGAGAAGAACACCGGATGAAGCGCCTCGGTGAACGCTTGCAGATACACGCTGTGGATTTCCGGAGGTAGCGCAGCGAGGGCGGCTGGCGCGCTTGACGCCGGCAGGTCCGCCGCGCTCAACCGGGCGGCGAGACCGCCGGCGAGGCTGTTGGCGAAGATGGCACCGAAGAGCGACACGCCGACCGAGCCGCCGGTGGAACGGAACAATGTCGTGCCGGAGGTGGCGACGCCGAGGTCGCGATAATCGACGGCGTTCTGCGCCGCGAGCACCAGCACCTGCATGACCATGCCGAGCCCGAGTCCGAGCAGCAGCATGTACGCGCACGCCGCCCAGGTGCTGGTGGCGACGCCGAGCGTCGAGAGGAGGAAGAGCGCCAGCGTCATTAGGGCCGTGCCGGCGATCGGAAAGACGCGATAGCGGCCGAACCGGCTGATGAGCTGACCGCTCGCGATCGAGGTCAGCAGCACGCCGCCCATCATCGGCGTCAGCTGAAGTCCCGCCGTCGAGGGGCTGACGCCTTTTACCACCTGCAGGTAAATCGGCATGTAAGTGACCGAGCCGAACATGGCGAGGCCGACGACGAAACCCACCGCGCAGGCGGTAACGAAAATCCGGTTACGGAAGAGCGACAAGGGCAGGATCGGCTCGGCCGCGCGGCGCTCGGCGAGCGCGAAGCCGGCGAAGGCGGCGATCGCGAGGAGGGCGAGTCCGACGCTCTCGAGCGCATCCCAGGCGAAGGTGTGGCCGCCGAGGCTGGTGAAAAGCACGAGCGCGGTCAACCCGACTGCCATCAGCGCCGCGCCGGCGAAGTCGATCCTGGGGCGGCGCCGCTCGGTCGGCGCGCTGAAGGCCCAGCCGATCACCGCGAGCGCGACGAGTCCCAGCGGCAGGTTGATGTAGAAGATCCAGCGCCAGCTGAGATGCTCTACGAAATAACCGCCGATCAAAGGGCCGAGCACCGTCGACAAGCCGAAGATGCCGCCGAAAAGACCCTGGTAGCGGCCGCGCTCGCGCGGGCTGAAGATGTCGCCGACGACCGCCATCGTCGTCACCATCAGGCCGCCGCCGCCCAGCCCCTGGATGGCCCGGAATACGATCAGCCCTGCCATCGACTGCGCCAGCCCGCACAAAGCCGAGCCGATCAGGAACAGCACGATGGCGCCCTGGAGCACGACCTTGCGGCCGAAAAGGTCGCCGAGCTTGCCGTAGAGCGGCGTGACGATCGTCGTCGCCAGCATGTACGCCGTGACGATCCACGACAGGTGCGCGAGGCCGCCCAGCTCCCCGACGATCGTCGGCAGCGCGGTCGAGACGATCGTCTGGTCGAGCGAAGCGAGCAGCATCACCAGCAGCAGCGCGCCAAAGATCAAGCGCACAGGCTGCTCGGAAGCCGCTCTTGGAGCAGGCAAGATTGTTAACTCTTCAGGCCAACCGGGGAGGTGGCAAAGCTTAGCAAAGGCGCCGGTGTGTTTATTGCTGCAGCGGCGTAGCCGAATGAGCAAGCACGAACAGGGACGACTCCCCGAGCCCGACTACCGGCGGCTCTTCGAGTCGGCGCCGGTCCTCTATGTGGTGCTGGACCGGGAGTTCCGGGTGGTCGCGGTGAGCGACGCCTATCTGCGGGCGACGATGACGACCCGCGACGAGATGGTCGGCCGGTCGATCTTTGCCGTCTTTCCGGCGAACCCCGGGGATCCCGAGGGCGTGGTGCGCAATCGCCTGGAGCGGGTGCTGGAGACGGGGGAGTCGCGGATCCTGCCGCTGCAGCGCTACGACGTGCCGCGGCCGGCGGCGGCGGGCGGGGGGATGGAGAAGCGCTACTGGAATGCGGTGTTTACGCCGCTCACGGACGGGACGGGCGCGATCCAGCACATCTCCTGCGTGGTGGAGGACGTGACGGACCGGGCGCACGACCCGCGGCTGGGCAAGCTGCTGCCGGTCGTCGACGCGATCGGTCTGCTCTTCTTCGACCGGGAGGGGGCGCTGATCTCGGCCAATGACACGTTCTTGCGCTGGAGCGGTTACTCGCGCGAGGACCTGGCTGCGGGCGCGATCACCTGGCGGACCCTTACGCCGCCAGAGTACCGGGCGGCGAGCGAAGCCGAGCGCGAGCGCTTGCGCAGCACCGGCCGGATCGGCCCGTACGAGAGGGAGTACTTCGCGAAGGACGGTGCCCGGCGTTGGGCGCTCTTCGTCGGCGCGAGACTCACCGACGGGAGCGTTGCGGTGTACGTCGTGGACGTGAGCGCGCGCAAGGCGGCCGAGCAGGCGCAGCGCGAGAGCGAAGAGCGCTATCGCAGCCTCTTCGAGTCGATCGATTCCGGCTTCTGCGTGCTCGAGATGATCTACGACGCCGACGGGCGGCCGATCGACTACCGCTTCCTCGAGGTGAACCCGGCCTTCGAGCGCCAGACGGGCCTGCGCGACGCGACGCGCAAGACAATGCGTGAGCACGTGCCGGAGCACGAGCAGCACTGGTTCGACATCTACGCGCGGGTGGCCGAGAGCGGCGAGCCGGTGCGCTTCGTCCAGGAGGCGAAGCCGCTGATGGGCGGGTGGTACGAGGTGTTCGCGTTCCGGGTGGGCGGGCCGGGCAGCAAGCGCGTCGGCGTGCTCTTCAACGACATCAGCGAGCGCGTGCGCGCCGAGCGCGCGCTGCGCGAGGCGGCGCGGCGCAAGGACGAGTTCGTCGCCACGCTAGCGCACGAGCTGCGCAACCCGCTGGCGCCGATCCGCAATGCCGTGACGCTGCTGCAGATGCGCGAGGACGTCGACGGCGAGATCCGCTCCATAGGCGAGATGATCGGGCGCCAGGTCAACCACCTCGCGCGGCTGATCGACGACCTGATGGACGTGAGCCGCATCACCTTCGGCAAGGTGCAGCTTCGCCGCTCCCGCCTCGACCTGCGCGACGTGGCGCGCGAAGCGGTGACCACCTGCGAGCCGCTCGTCACGGCGTCCGCGCACCGGCTCGAGCTCGAGCTCGGGGCCGAGCCGCTGTGGCTCGACGCCGACCGGGTGCGCCTGGCGCAGGTCATCGCCAACCTGCTGAGCAACGCCGTGCGCTATACGCCTTCGGGCGGGCGCATCGTGCTGCGCGCGGCGCGCGACGGCGACGAGGCCGAAGTGAGCGTCGAGGACGATGGCATCGGCATCGAGCCCGCGATGCTCGAGCGCATCTTCGAGCCGTTCGTGCAGCTCGAGCAGCGCCAGAACGGCGGCGCGACCGGCATCGGCATCGGGCTGGCGCTCGCCCGCGCGCTCGCCGAGCTGCACGGCGGACGCCTCTCGGCGCAGAGCGCCGGTCCGGGCAAAGGCAGCCGCTTCGCCGTGCGCGTGCCGCTCGCGGGCGCGCCGCAAGCTGCCGACACGCCGGTCACGGTGGGCTCCGGCAAGCCGCGGCGGCGCTGGCTCCTCGTGGATGACAATGTCGACGCCACCAAGAGCCAGGCGGCGGTGCTGCGCCGG
>DASQYN010000683.1:0-4849 GCA_035639215.1 Burkholderiales bacterium | reverse complement strand
GGCTTACAACCAGCGCCTCTCGGTGCGCCGCGCCGAAGCGATCAAGGCCTATCTGGTGTCGAAGGGCATCGAAGCGAACCGCGTCTACACCGAGGGCAAGGGCGAGAGCTCCCCAGTGACCGGCGATAAGTGCAAGAACATGGGGCGCGAGCATGGCAGCAACAAGAAGCTCGTCGAGTGCCTCGCCCCCGACCGTCGCACCGAGATCGAAGTCATCGGCACCAAGCGCTAGCAGCCAAGGGCAATAGCCCTTCCGGGCTGCGCGAAACCCCGCTTCGGCGGGGTTTTCGTTTTTGGGAACACCAATTGCTGATCCATCCGGCGGATGCCGAGTAATCCGCTCGGCGCAGTGGTTTTTTTGAAACGTTTTCCACAAGGAGACGAGGATGGACAAGCGAATCTTGGCAGTGCTGATCGCCACTCTGGCGGGCACCGCCTACGCAGAGCCGGTGTACGTGAGAAGCGGCGCGACGGGTGCCCCGGTCAGCAACGGCGTGGGCGGCTGCTGGCAGACGGGCTCGAGCAGCGGAGGCGCCGCGCTGGATTGCGCAGCTCCCGGTGCGCGTAGCGCCGCTTCGGGGGCGACCCTGACGCCGCGGCGCGAGCAGGTGGCGCAGTCGTCAAGCTCGCGCGCCTATGCCGCGCCGGCAGCCGCCGGAGCGGCCGCGCCCGCGGCGGGCGCCGCGCCGACCAGCGACGGCTATGCGCTTAGCAACGGGAGCGGCACGGCTGCCATCAACGCCGAAGGCCAATGCGTGCGTACCGGAAGCTGGGCGCCATACAAGGCCGCCGAGCCCTGCGATGTCGTGCCGCGCGCGTCCACTCCCGCTCCCGTCGTCGCCCAGGCGCCCGAGCCGCAGCCCGCACCCCTCGCCGAGGCCGCGCCGCCGCCTCCCCCGGTCATCGAGAAGCTGACGCTGTCCACGGACGTCCTCTTCCCGTTCAACAAGGCGGAGCTCCTGCCCGGGGGCAGGGACAAGCTCGACGGTCTCGCCAAGGACGCCCAAGGCGCCGAGGTCGACAAGGTCGTGCTCGCCGGCTACGCCGATCGCATCGGCTCCGAGCAGTACAACCGTGATCTCTCGGAGCGGCGCGCGCAGGCGGTGGCGGAATACCTCTCCTCGAAAGGCGTCGATCAGAGCCGCATCCAGGTCGAGGGCCGCGGCGAAGACAATCCGGTCACCGGCGACCAGTGCGCTCACATGGGACCGGAAAAGGCGAGCAACAAGAAGCTCGTGTCCTGCCTGCAGCCCGACCGCCGCGTCGAAGCCGAGCTCCTCGGCAGCCGTGAGAGCGCCTCCAGCGGGTCCGCTCCAGCGGGCGCGACCTCGGGCGGCACGGCGGGATCGCCGAGCACCGGGTCCAGCCGATAGCGACGCGACTGCATCGAAGAAGCCCCGCTGCGGCGGGGCTTTTTTTTGGGACAATCGCCGGGATGAATGTCGATCCGGCGGAGCTGCAGAAGTTCAGCGAGCTCGCGCATCGCTGGTGGGATCCGCACGGCGAGTTCCGCCCGCTGCACGACATCAACCCGCTGCGCCTGCAATGGATCGACGAGCGCGCGCAGCTCGCCGGCAAGAGCGTGCTCGATGTCGGCTGCGGCGGCGGCATCCTCGCCGAGGCGATGGCGGCGCGCGGCGCGCGCGTCACCGGCATCGATCTTTCCGAGAAGTCGCTGCGCGTCGCCGAGCTGCATCGCCTGGAGAGCGGCGCCGGCGTCGCCTACGAGCACGCCATGGCGGAAGACTTCGCCGCCCGGCATGCCGGCGAGTTCGAGGTCGTCACCTGCATGGAGCTCCTGGAGCACGTCCCCGAGCCGAGGAGCGTCGTAGCGGCCTGCGCACGCCTCGCGCGCCCCGGCGGCCAAATATTCTTTTCGACCATCAACCGCAATCCGAAGTCGTATCTCTTCGCCGTGATCGGCGCGGAGTACATCCTGCGGCTGCTGCCGCGCGGTACGCACGACTACTTGCGCTTCATCAAGCCCTCCGAGCTCGCGCGCTTTGCCCGCGACGCCGGCCTGCAGCCGACGGAAGTGCTCGGCATGACTTACAACCCGCTCAGCAGGCAGTACCGGCTTGGCGCCGACATCGACGTGAACTATCTGCTGCGCTGCGTGCTCTAGCGTGCGCGCGGTGCTCTTCGACTTCGACGGCACGCTCGCCGACACGGCGCCCGACCTCGCCGCGGCGGTGAACTGGATGCGCCAAAAGCGCTGGCTTGCACCGCTCGATCCCGCGATCGTGCGTCCCTACGCCTCGATGGGCGCGCGCGGCCTGCTGCGCATCGGCTTCGGCATGGCGCCCGAGCATCCGGACTACGAAGCCATGAAAAACGAGTTCCTCGAGCGCTATGCGGAAGCGATTTGCGAGGAGACGCGTCTGTTCCCCGGCATGGAGCAGCTGCTCGCGGGCCTAGAGCGCCGCGCCATCGCCTGGGGCATCGTCACCAACAAGGCGGCTCGCTTCACCGCGCGCATCGTGCCGCGGCTCGGCGTCTCGCCGGCGTGCGTGGTGTGCGGCGATTCGACGCCGCACCTCAAGCCGCATCCCGCCTCGCTCCTGCTCGCCGCCGAGCAGCTCGAGCTCGAGCCGCGCGCGTGTCTCTACGTCGGCGACGACCTGCGCGACGTACAGGCGGCGCGCGCCGCCGGCATGCGCTCGGCCGCGGCCGGGTGGGGCTACCATGGCACCGAGAACGGCGCGCCCGGCATGTGGAACGCCGACCTCCTTCTTTCCCGCCCGCAGGAACTCCTGGAGCACCTATGAAAGCCGTTGCCCACACCGGAAGCGCGATCGATTCCCTGGTCGACATCGAGCTGCCGAAACCCTCGCCCGCCGGCCGCGACTTGCTGGTCAAGATCGAGGCCGTGTCGGTCAATCCCGTCGACACCAAGCAGCGCAAGCAGGGCACCGCCGCGCCGCGCGTGCTCGGCTGGGACGCTGCCGGGACGGTCGTCGACGTCGGCCCACAGGTCTCTCTGTTTCGCAAGGGCGCCGAGGTCTATTACGCCGGCGACGTGACGCGGGCCGGCTCGAACAGCGAGTTCCAGCTGGTCGACGAGCGCATCGTCGGCAACAAGCCCCGCTCGCTCGGCTTCGCACAGGCGGCCGCGATCCCGCTCACCGCCATCACCGCTTGGGAAGCATTCTTCGACCGCCTGCGCGTGAAGCGCGGCGCGTCGCTCCTCATCATCGGCGGCGCGGGCGGCGTCGGCTCGATCGGCATCCAGATGGCGAAGCTCGCCGAGCTGAAGGTGATTGCCACCGCGTCTCGAAAAGAGAGCAGCCAGTGGGTCCGCGAGCTGGGCGCGGACCATGTCATCGACCACCGAAAGCCGATGCGCCCGCAGCTCGAGGCGCTCGGCATGAAGAACGTGGACTACATCGCCAACTTCAGCGAGGTCGACGAGCACTGGGCGGCGATCGGCGACCTGGTCGCGCCGCAGGGCGGCATCGTGCTGATCGTCGCGAACAAGGCGCCGCTCAACGTCGACGCGGTGCGCGCGAAGAGCGCGTCGATCTGCTTCGAGCTGATGTTCACCCGGCCACGCTTCCAGACGCCGGACATGATCGAGCAGCACAAGCTGCTCAACCAGGTCGCCGAGTGGCTCGACGCCGGCAAGCTGAAGGGAACGCTCAACGAGACGCTGTCGCCGATCAACGCCGCGAACCTGCGCCAGGCGCACGCCAAGCTCGAGTCGGGAGCCATGGTCGGCAAGCTGGTTCTCGCCGGCTGGCGCTAGCGGCTAAAAGCGGAAGTGCGCCATGATGAGGATCATGGCGAGCTGCATCAGCCCCTGGCCGCCCGAGAGAAAGATGTTGTAGCGGTTCAGGCGCACCACGCGCTCGCGATCGGCCTCGGGCTTGTGCAGCTCGAACCAGATCCGCAGGCTGTTCGGCAGGAGGAAGCCAAGCCCGACCACGGTCATCACGCCGACCAGCGCCAATGCGACGACTGCCCAGAAGTAGAACGGGCTGCCGGGGTTCAGATACCCCAGCCGGTGGGCGAGGGCCCAGCCCGCGGTGCCCGCCGTGAGGGCGACGGCGGGAAAATACAGCAGCGTGCGCGGCACGAGATAAGTGATCACCGCGACGCGGCCGCGCATATCGAGCGAGCGAATCACGGGACCAACGATGAAGCCCATGAAGAGGTCTGCGCCGGTCCAGAGCACTCCGGAGAGGACATGCACCCAGTTGAGGAGATACAGGCTGCCAAGACCGAGCGCCAACAAAAGAGCGCCGGGAAAGAGAAGCACCCACCACGTCATTTGTCGCCATAGCGGCGGCATCGGCGGAGCGACCGCAGCCATGCGGGCGATTCTAGGCGGCGGCTCTTGAAGCTGCGTTAAGGGGTCCCATATGGGACAATACGTTTCGCACAGCGATTCCGGGGGCGACCTGGTTTCGACGTGGGTCGCGAAGCAGCGCAGGGCATGCCGAGGACCAGATCACCTCGTAAATCCAGTCTGGAAACACCATAAACGCCAACGACGAGCGTTTCGCTCTAGCCGCCTAACACCGGCTAGACGCTGCACTAGATTGCTGATGGTCTAGGCCCCGAAAGGGGTGCAGCGTCATTTACATCAGCCTCTCCTCCGGGTGTGGCCGCTTCGCCCGGGGGATCCGTCGAAGCGGCTAGCCGAGCGTCAGCCTGCCGGTGGGCGGGCGCAAGGCGAAGCTCAAATCGCCAGGCTAAGCATGTAGTCCTGACTGTGTAGGGCTTACGGACGCGGGTTCGATTCCCGCCGCCTCCACCACTACTCCTCACCGCCAGTTGTTGCACGCCAGGAGGACGAGGAACAGCACGCCAAAAATAAGGGCAATGTAGCGGTCGACGATCGTTACAC
>DASQYN010000682.1:0-24428 GCA_035639215.1 Burkholderiales bacterium | reverse complement strand
TGTAACCCCGGAATTCGGGGACGGAGCCCGAACTCCAAAGCCTGGCTGCTTGCGCTTTTCGCGCTCGCTGCCTGCGCCGACACCGCGACCGTGCCGATCGAGCGGCAGGTCGGCGCCGATCCGGTGCTGCCGCCGCCGGTTCGCTCGTTGATTCCCACGGTGCGCGTCGCCGAAGCGACCGGATGGCCGCAGGGCGCGCTGCCCGTGGCGGCGAGCGGCTGGAAGGTCGCGGCGTTCGCGAGCGGACTCGACCATCCGCGCTGGCTCTGCGTCCTGCCGAACGGCGACGTGCTGGTGGCCGAGAGCAACGCCCCCGAACGGCACGACGAACGCCAGGGACTGCGCGGCTGGGTGGCGAAGCGCATCATGAAGAAGGCGGGCGCCGGCGTACCGAGCGCCAACCGCATCACCCTGCTTCGCGACACCGACGGCGACGGCGTCGCCGAGACGCGCAGCGTTTTCCTCTCCGGCCTCAACTCGCCCTTCGGCATGGCGCTCGTCGGCAACGACTTCTACGTCGCGAACACCGACGCGGTGCTGCGCTTCCCCTACCGCCCCGGCGCGACGCGCATCGAGAGCACCGGCAACACGATCGTCGAGCTGCCCGCCGGCACGCTCAACCACCACTGGGCGAAGAACCTGATCGCGAGCCGCGACGGCGCGAAGCTCTACGTCACCGTCGGCTCGAACAGCAACGCCGCGGAGAACGGCGTCGCTGCCGAAGAAGGCCGCGCCGCAGTGTGGGAAGTCGATCTCAAAACCGCAGCGCATCGCATCTTCGCCTCGGGCCTGCGCAATCCGAACGGCCTCGCCTTCGCCCCGTTCACGGGCATGCTGTGGACGGTGGTAAACGAGCGCGACGAGATCGGCAGCGATCTCGTGCCGGACTATCTCACCTCGCTGAAGGACGGCGGGTTCTACGGCTGGCCCTACAGCTACTACGGCCAGCACGTCGACGAGCGCGTCAAGCCGCAGCGTCCCGACCTCGTGGCGAAGGCGCTGAAGCCGGACTACGCGCTCGGCTCGCACGTCGCCGCGCTGGGTCTCGCGTATTCGCCGTCGCACCAGGGCATGTTCATCGGCGAGCACGGCTCGTGGAACCGCTCGCCGCCGAGCGGCTACAAGGTCGTGTTCGTGCCGTTCGATCGCGGCTCGCCTTCCGGGCCGCCGCGCGACATCCTCACCGGCTTTCTTAGCGAGGATGGCAAAGCGCGCGGCCGGCCCGTGGGCGTGACGATCGACAAGACCGGCGCCCTGCTCGTCGCCGACGATGTCGGCAATACCATCTGGCGCGTAAGCGTTGTGAAGCCCTAGACGCGTTGCCGCAGTTCGGGCTCCGTCCCCGAACTCTCGACGTCCCGCAGATACACCGTCAGGTCCGTCACCGGCGGCCGCGCCGGCACCTGGAAGAACAGGTCGGCGACGAAGCCGCGGTGGTAGCTCGTGTGGTTGACGATATGCATAAGGATCTGCCCGCGCGTCATGGCGCCGTTCCCGCCGCCGACGAACTCGAAGCTCACCATCTCGTCGAGCGCGGCCTCGGAAACGCGGGACGCCCAGTCCATGTACCAGGCATCGATCTCCTGCTGCGCGCGCCAGAGCTCGGCAAGCGGCGGATGCTCCGCCGTATTGCGTGCGCTGTAGCCATGCGGCCGCCCTTCGAGGTGCGCCTGGAAGATGCGGTCGATCACGTAGTTGTGATTGAGCGTGTGCACCATGTTGCGAAAGAGCGTGGCGCGCGGCTTCTCCGCCTCGCCCGGCGGCAATGCCGCCACTGCTTCGAAGATGACACGATTCGCCCACGCGTTGTAGCGGGCGAGCATGGCTGAGGTCTTCGTCGTGATCATTCCAGCTTCGCTCCGCTTGCCTTCACCACCTTTTCCCATTTGGCCAGGTCGGCGACGAGAAACTGGCGGAACTCCTCCGGCGAGCTGCCCACCGGCTCTGAGCCGTCGTCGACGATGCGCTTGTGCACGTCGGGCTCGTTCAGGATCTTGAGCAGCGCGGCGTGCAGCTTGTCAACGATCGGCTTCGGCAGCTTGGCCGGGCCGAGCACGCCGTACCAGCCGACGACCTCGAAGCCCGGCAGCGCCTCGGCGACCGCCGGAACGTCGGGCAGCGCGGCGAGGCGCTTCGGCGTAGTGACGGCGATCGCGCGCAGCTTGCCGGCGCGCACCTGCGTCTGGGCCCCCTGCAGCCCGGCGAAGTTGAACTGGTAGCGTCCGGCGACGAGATCCAGCATCGCCGGCCCGCTTCCCTTGTACGGAATGTGCTGCGCGCTTACGCCGGTCATCTGCTTGTAGAGCTCGCCCGCGAGGTGCCCGCCGCTGCCCAGGCCCGCAGAGCCGAAGTTGAGGTCGCCCTTGTAGGTCTTCGTCCACTCGATGAACTGCTGCAGGTTCTGCGGCGGCGAGGCGGGATTGACCACGAGCAGCAGCCCGGCGGAGGTGAGCTGGGTGATCGGCGTGAAGTCGTTCACCGGGTGATAGGGCAGCTTCGCGTTGAGCGCCGCGTTCACCGTGTGCTGGTGATAGGCGAGGAGCAGCGTGGTGCCGTCGGCGGGCGCCTGCGCGGTGAGCTCGCCGGCGATTACGCCCGAGGCGCTCGAGCGGTTCTCCACCGTCACCGGCTGCCTGAAGGCCTCGGAGAGCTTCGCGCCGAAGACGCGCGCCAGCAGGTCGGTGGTGCCGCCCGGCGCCGCCGGCACGAGAATGCGGATCGGCCGGCTCGGATAGTCCTGCGCCTGGCCGGCCAGGCTGGCCAGGGCGAGCAGAACGAACGCAAAAATCTTCATAGCCTCCTCCTGCGGTCCAGGTCAGAAGAACTGCCCAAGATTAAACGGGGTCTGTCCCTGATTGCCAGCCCTACGCCTTCAGCCCGAGCTCGCGCAGCGCATGCTCGCGCAGCCGGTGCTTCTGCACCTTGCCGCTCGCGGTCATCCCGATCGACTCGAAGTCCTTGACGATGCGCAGGTAGCGCGGCACCCGGAAGTTGGCGCAGCGCGCCTTGCACCAGCCGATCAGCTCTTCTTCCCGGGCCGAGGCTTGGGCCTTCAGGGTGACATAGGCGGCGGGCACTTCGCCCAGGCGTGCGTCGGGGACGCCGACGACCTGGGCCGTCTCGACGGCCGGGTGCGCGAGCAGCACTTCCTCGACCTCCGCGGGCGCGACGTTCTCGCCGCCGACGCGAAACACGTCCTTGAGCCGGCCGACCATGCGGAGCCGCCCGTCCTTCGTCAGCTCGCCGAGATCGCCGGTGCGCAGCCACCCGTCTTCGGTGAACGCCTTGGCCGTCGCTTCCGGGTTGTTGTAGTAGCCCTTCATCACGTTCCAGCCGCGCACCTGGATCTCGCCCTCCGGGGCAATCCGCACCTCGACGCCTTCGTGCGGCTTGGCGAGCCCGTTCACGCGCAGCTCTTCCGCGTCGCGCCAGTCGCTCATCACCACGTTGGGCGAGGCCTCCGAGAGTCCATAGGCGGCGCAGATGGCGCTCGCGCCGAGCACATCGATGATCCTGCGCATGGTCTGCGGCCCGGCGGCGGCCCAGCCGCCGCGCAGGCTCAGCTCGCGCCTGGGAAAATCGGCGTGGCCCATCAGCATCTGGAAGATGGTGTCGTTGCCCGAGAGCAGCGTGCATTTCTCGCGCTCCATGAGCTCGAGGGCGGCGCCCGCCTCGAAGGTGGGCAGCGTCACGAGGGTCGCGCCGAAGACGAGCGCCATCAGCGCCGAGAGCGTCGAGCCCGCGACGTGGAAGAACGGCCGGCAGTTGAAGTAGCGGTCCTCGGGCCGGATGCCGATCCGCGTGCCCGCCGCCCAGGCGTCGCGCAGCATGTTGTCGTGCGTGAGCTGCACGCCCTTCGGGTAGGCGGTGGTGCCGGAAGTGAACTGGATGAGCAGCGTGTCCTCCGGCGAGCGCGGCGTATCGCCGGTCGAAACGTCCCATTCCGGGAGCGCTCTGGTGATGTCGAAGGCGTTCTTCAAGCCCGCCTCCTTCACCATCTTGCGGAAGTCGATGTTGAGGAACCGCGGCACGTAGAAGAGCGCCTTGCAATCCGCCTGCTCCAGGCAGTAGGCGATCTCGCCCGCCTTGAAGCGCGTGTTCACCGGCACGGTCACCGCGCCGATCAGCGCCGCGCCGTAGAAGAGCGCGAGCCACTTCTCGTCGTTGCCCATGAGGATGCCGACGTGGTCGCCGCGGCGGATGCCGAGCGAATGCAGCGTGCACGCCGCGCTCCCCGCGCGCAGGTAGAGATCTTCGTAGGTGACGCGGCGCTCCGGGGTGACGAGCGCTTCGTGCTTGCCGCGGTCGGCGGCCTGGCGGGCGAGCACCTCGCCCAGGGTTTGGCTTTTCCAGCTCATGCTTAAGAGAGTTCGGGCTCCGTCCCCGATTTCATGTCTTGCCCATCCATTTTCCAGAAGCCAGCTGCTCTTCGATCGCCTCGATCTCGACTGCGCGCGCGCCGCGCGGGTCGAGCTCGACGCCGCGGTCGATGCAGCGCTTGGCGAGCTTCATGGCGAGGGGCGACGCGCCGACGATGCTCGCCGCGATCTCCTCTCGCGCCTTTTCCAGGTCGGAAACGACTCGTGCAACGAAGCCGGCGCGCAAGGCGTCGTCGGCAGTGAGCGCGCGGCCGGTGAACATCAGGTCCTTGGCGAGCCGCTTGCCGAGGACGCGCGGCAGGCGCTGCGTCGCGCCCACCGTGCCGCGCTGCGCCTCGGGTGTGCGGAACGTCGCGTCGGACGTGGCGACGACGAAGTCGCACGCCGCGGCGATCTCGACGCCCGAGCCGATCGCCGCGCCGTGCACCAGCGCGACACAGGGCATCGGCAGCGCCTCCAGCGCTTCGTAGGCTGCGAACGCCTTCATCCGCCGCTCGCGCACCCACGCCTCGCTCTTGCCGGCGCGCTCCTTGAGATCGGCGCCGCCGCAGAACACCGGCCCGTTGCCGCGCACGAAGACGACTCGCGTATCTTCCTGGCCGGATAGCTCATTGCAAGCTGAGATAAGGGCCTCGCACAGCTCCAAATTGACCGCGTTGCGCGCCTCAGGGCGATTGAGCGCGAGGGTGGCGACGCCTTCGCGGACCGAGAGCTGGAGCGTCATATGGCTCGCTTCTCGCGCAGCTCGGCGATGCGAGAGGAGGAATAGCCGAGCAGGCCGGAGAGCACCGCCTCGGTGTGCTCGCCGAGCGTCGGCGGACGGCCGATCTCCGGGTTGTCCCAGCCGAGGAACTGGTAGGGCAGCGCGAGCGCCTTGAATTCGCCGACCTCGGGATAGTCGAAGCTGCCGACGAGATGTCGCGCGCGCACGTGCGGGTCGCCGAGGATCTCGGCGACGTCGTTGACCGGCCCGACTGGCACGTCGGCTGCGTCCAGCTTTTCGATCAGCTGGGCACGCGTGAGCTGCGAGATCCGCTCGTTCAATACCCGCATTACTTCCTCGCGCCTCTCCACGCGGGCCGCATTGTCGTCGAAGGCGCGGCCCCATTGCTCGACGCCGAGCGCCTTGCAGAGCGGCATCCAGTGCTGATCGCTCGCGGTGACGTGCGCGAAGCGGCCGTCGCTCGAGCGGAAAGTCGCCGAGGGCACGCGGCCGGGATGCTCGGTGCCGAGGCGCGGGGGGACTTCGCCCAGGGCGAAATACCTCGCGGCAGCCAGAGTCAGCAGCGACACCTGGCCGTCCAGCATCGAGAAATCGACCCGGCAGCCGCTGCCGGTCTTCTCGCGCCCGGCGAGCGACGCGAGGATGGCGATCGCCACCCAAAGGCCGGAAGTCAGGTCGGCGACCGGAAGGCCGGGCTTCACCGGCCCGCCGCCACGCTCGCCGGTGAGGCTCATCAGGCCGCCCATTGCCTGGAAGACGGTGTCGTAGCCTTTCTTCTGCGCATACGGGCCGGTCTGGCCGAAGCCGGTGCACGAGACGTAGACCAGGCGCGGATTGAGCGCCGAGAGCGAGGCGAAATCGAGCGCATAGCGGCCAAGCGTGCCGACGGGAAAGTTCTCGATCAGTACGTCCGCCTTTTCCGCAAGCGCCCTGATGACTTGCTGCCCTTCGGCGGAGCGCAGGTTGACGGTGATCGATTCCTTCGAGCGGTTGCAGGCGAAGTAGTAGGCGCTGTCGCGCGCGAGCTGCGGCTCGAAGCTGCGCGTCTCGTCGCCGCTCCCCGGCTGCTCGACCTTGATCACGCGCGCGCCGAGCTCGGCGAGGATCATCGACGCGAACGGGCACGCGAGCACACGCGAGAGATCGAGGATGACGAGGCGCTCGAGCGGCTTCACTTCCTGAGTCTAGGCTTCACTTCCTGAAGCTCCTCATGCGCTTGTTGGCGTCGCGGCCTTTCTCGAGCGCCTGCTCGAGCGGCAGGTCGGCCACCTCGTGGAATAGCCGCTTGGTGAGGGCCATCGCCGGCGGATGCACGGCGGCGAGCCGCTCGGCGAGATGCACGGCCTCCTGCACTACCAGCCGCTCGGGCACGACCCGATTGACGAGGCCGAGCTCGAGCGCGCGCGCCCCGCCGATCGGCTCGGCGAGCGAGACCAGCTCGAAGGCGCTCTTGCGACCCACCTGGCGCACCAGGTTCGCCATGACGATCGAAGCGACGATGCCGTGCTTCGTCTCCGGATAGCCGAGCTTCGCCGTCTCCGCCATCACCGCCAGGTCGCCGGCAATCGCGAGCCCGGCACCGCCGCCCATCGCCGAGCCGTTGATCGCCGTCACCACCGGCTTGATCATCTTCGAGAAGATGAGGTGCAGGTTCATGGTGAGCTCGGCACGCCCTTCCGCCGCCTGCGGATCGGCGAGCCCCTTGAACTCGGCGAGGTCGGCGCCCGCGCAGAACGCCGGCCCCGCGCCGGTCAGCACGACCGCGCGCACGTCGTCGTCCTCGTCGGTAGCGCGCAGCGCCTCGAGGAGCGCCCGGGTCAGCGCCGTATCGAGCGCGTTGCGCTTTTCCGGGCGGTTGAGCGTGAGAACGCGGACCGCGCCGCGGTTTTCGATGAGCAGGTTCATAGCAATGCGAGCCTCCGCCGCGCCTCCTCCACCTCCTGCACCAGCCGCTTCAGCAGCTACCCGGCCGGGACGATGTCGTGCACGAGCCCGGCGCTCTGCCCGGCTTCGACCTTGCCCCATTCGACGTCGCCTTCGAGCGCCGCCTGCTTGAGCGAGTGCTGCTTGAAGAGCGCCTCACGCTCCGCCATGGGAGCCCCTGAATTTTCCAGCTCGTGGTACTTCCTGGAAAAAGCATTGCCCAGCTGCCGGATCGGCGCGAGGCCGCGGCCCACGAACGCTGTACGATCCACGTCGGCCTCGAGCACGGCGCGCTTGTAGCGCTCGTGCACGTTGGCTTCCGGCGTGGCGATGAAGCGCGTGCCGAGCTGCACCGCATCGGCGCCGAGGGCGAGCATCGCGGCGATGCCCGCGCCGTCGGCGATGCCGCCGCTCGCCACGACCGGCAGCTCGACCTCCTGGAGCACGCGGCGCACCAGAACCAGCGTGCTCACTTCGGAAGGCGGCGGGTGCCCGCCCGCCTCCATGCCGTCGACCACGAGCGCATCGACGCCCGCCGCCTGCGCCTTCTTCGCATGCTCGACCGAGGCGACGACGTGCAGCCATTTCGTGCCGATCGCGCGGAAGCGTGCGAGGTGCTCGCGCGGGCCGCCCTGCGAGGCGACCATCACTGGCACGCGCGCCTGGTGCGCGATGTCGAGCATCTCGCGCGCCTTCGGGCTGTTGAGCGGGACGTTCAGGCCCCAGGGCTTGCTCGTCCCGCTCTTGATCTCGTCGAGAATTCTCCGGAAATCCTCGAGCCGCAGCGGCCCCGCGGCGAGCACGCCGAGCCCGCCCGCGTTCGAGACGGCGACAACGAGCGCCGAGCACGAAGACGCCCAGCTCATCGCCGCCTGGAAGATCGGGTGCTCGATGCCGAGCAGCTCGGTGATCCGCGTCTTCATTTCACTTTCTCGCCGCGGATGAACTGCCGCGCCTGTCCGGCGAGCTTGGCGAGCGCCTGGTCGAAGACGCGCTTTTCGTTCGCCGACAGGCAGTCGCGGAACGCCGCGTCGCGCTGGGCTGCGGCCTTGATCAGGCCATCGTAGACCTTGCGCCCGGGGACCGAGAGCGCGATGTGCAGCCCGCGCCCGTCGACCGGGTCGGTAGCGCGGCGCACCAACCGCCGCTCGACGAGGCCCGAGACCATCCGGCTCATCTGGCTCTTGTGCACGCCCGCCGCATGGGCGAGGTGGTTGAGCGAGAGCGGCCCGGTCGCCGCGCCGAGCAGCGCGAGCGTGCGCCATTCCCAGAGGCTGACGCCGAACTCGCGCCGGTAGCGCAGCTCGGCGCCGCGCGAGAGCAGGTTGGCGACGACGTGCAGCCGGTAGGAAAGCAGGTCCTGGATCTCAGTCATCGAAGAAGGGGGTCTCGCCCTCTCCCCTGAGACGAATGTCAAACCTATAGATGGTGCCCTCCCTCTTGGCGACGAGCCGTTCGCGGAGAGCAG
The DNA here is from genome assembly GCA_035639215.1 of Burkholderiales bacterium. Lineage (GTDB taxonomy): Bacteria > Pseudomonadota > Gammaproteobacteria > Burkholderiales > SG8-39 > SCGC-AG-212-J23. The sequence continues at coordinate 15,934 of DASQYN010000682.1, read as the reverse complement.
GCGAAACCGAGTCCAGGACCGGATCCTTCGCCAGCTCGAAGAACATTACCGTCTGGAGCTGGCGCATCAGCCCGGAATACAGCAGCAGGAAGTTGATATGCGCGATGCGGCCCTTCGGAGCCCCGGGCTTGATCGTTCGGAAGCGGTAGACGCCCTGCGCATCGGTCGCCGCCCGCCCCCAGCCGAGGCACTGCGGATTGTCGTAGCGGCCCTCGCCGTCCGCCTGCCGGATCTCGAGCACCAGGTTATCGAGCGCCTGGCCGTCCATCTGGGTGACCCGGCCGACAATTTCGATCGCCTCCCCTTTCGCTCCCGCGGCGAGGTCGTTAACGCCCTGCGCGAATTCACGCGGGAAGAACGGGCCGAGCGTCATTTCGGCCGTGGGGACAAGCCGCTTCACAGCAACGCTTGCGTTGCCGAGCGCCCACGCACGACGATCTGATAGTCGTAGACGAGCGCGTCCTTCGGACCTCGAGCAGTGGGTCCAAGCTCGGCGATGCAGCGGCTGCGCGCGGCCGGGTCGCGCACCGCGTTGAGGATCGCATCGAACTCGTTCAGCGGCTCTCCGGGAAAGAACATCTGCGTGACGAGGCGCGAGAGCCACACCCTGCCCCACACCGAGAAATGGATGTGCGGCGGACGCCACCAGCCGCCGGTGTCCGGCACCGGGTAGGCGCCGGGCTTGATGGTGCGCAGCTCGGCGAGACCGCCGTCGCCGGTGACCAGGCGCGCCGCGCCGTAGAAGTTCGGGTCCTCGGGCGCGTCGTTCGAGTCGTTGGGATGGATGTACTTGCCGGCGGCGTTGCAGTGCCACACCTCGACCAGCGCGCCAGGCACCGGCACGCCGCCTTCGTCGACGACGCGCACGCGCACCTGGATGAGCTGGCCGAGCGCGCGCTTCGCGCCATGCCCGGCGAGATCGCCGCGGAGAAGCGGAAGTCGTTTTTCGAGGTGATCCGTTTCGGCGAGCTCTGACACCGTAGCTGGCCTGCGAATGAGTGGCTGCGAAGGCCATCGCTGCGTGGTGTGGGCATAGCCGGCAACCACGCCTTCGGACTGAGTGCGCGGATCGCGCGGCGCAATTTCGATACGCGGCTTCGTCAAGGCGTGCGCTCGAACTGGCGCACCGGCGGCTTCTTCGCCGCTCCGGTGGGGTTGACCGTGCCGAGGCCGGCGACGCTTTCCGGCGTGTACTCGCCGGTCACGCCGATCGGCACGTCGCCGGTGACCGTGACCCGCTCCATGCTGCGCCGCTGCGGGTAATAGTCGTGCGGCGCGTAGTGCTGCACCGAGCGGTTGTCCCACATCACCACCGTGTCGACCTCCCACTTCACGCGCAGCTGGTACTCGGGGACCGAAGCTTGCGAGAACAGGAAGGCGAGCAGCGCGCTGCTCTCGTCGTCTTTCAGGTCCTTGATGCGGAGGGTGAACTGCGGATTGACGTAGATCGCGCGTCGTCCGGAGACCGGATGCACGCGCACCACGGGGTGCCACGGGTTGGGAAAGCGGTCCTCGAGCTCGCGCAGCTTGCGCCTGTGCTCCGGCGTTTCGTTGAAGAGCGAGCGGAACGGCTTGAAGTCGTGCTGCGCGAGGAGGCCGTGGATATGGCGCTTCATGCGCTCCGACAGGCCGCGGTACGCGGCGGTCATGCTCGAGAAGCAGGTATCGCCGCCGCGCTCGGGGACGATGCGCGCGCGCAGCATCGTCGCCATGGGCGGGTTCGGGCGGAACGTCTCGTCCGCGTGCCAGATGTCGGTGCGCGACGCCGGATGGTCGGCCGAGTAGTCGAGCACGATGACCTCGGGCTTGTCCTCGAGGTTCGGCGAGAACGGATGGACGGAGAGCTTGCCGAAGCGCTCGCCGAAGGCCATCTGCTGCTCGAGCGAGATGTGCTGCCGGCGCAGCACGATCACCTCGTACTTCACCAGCGCGTCGTGGACCGCCCGGAACGCCGCCTCGTCGAGGCGGCCGAGCTCGACGCCGTGGACCTCCGCGCCGATGAAGCCGTTGATGGGAACGATCTCGATAGCCATGTTGACCTTGTAAACCGCCATGGTTGATACTGTCAACCATGGACGCCGTCATCCTGTGCGAATGCTTCGCGCGCGACGGCCTGCAGCACGAGCCGGCGTTCGTCCCCACCGCCACCAAGCGCGCACTGGTCGAGCGCTTCGCCGCCCTCGGCTTCCGTCGCGTCGAAGCGACCTCGTACTCCAACCCGAGGGTGGTGCCGCAGTTCGCCGACGCCTCGCAGCTCTTGCGGTCCCTGGAGAGGAGCCCCGGCGTGCACTACAAGGCGACCTGCGCGAATGTGCGGGCGGTGGAGCGCGCGGTGGCCGACCTCGACGCCGGCTTCGGCGCCAACGAGGTGAGCCTCCTCGTCTCGGCGAGCGAGGCGCACTCGCAGAAGAACCTGAACCGCACCCGCGAGGAGCAATGGCGCAACATCGAGGACATGGTGCGCGCGGCAAGCGGCCGCTTCCGGCTTATCGGCACCATCTCCGTCGCCTTCGGCTGCCCGTTCGAGGGGAAGGTGAACCCGGGCGTCGTCGCGGCCGATTACCAGCGCTTCCTCTCGCTCGGCGTGCAGCACATCGCGCTCGGCGACACGATCGGCGTCGCCACGCCGGTCTCCGTGAAATCTCTGCTGAAGAGCATCCAGGGCGGAATTCCCATCGCTCACTTCCACGACACGCGCGGCACGGGCCTCGTCAACTACGTCGCCGCCTACGAGGCGGGCGTGCGCCACTTCGACTCGTCCTTCGGCGGCGTCGGCGGCCATCCGGCGAAGGTGAAGTACGGCGGCGGCTTCACCGGCAACGTCTGCACCGAGGACCTCGTCAACCTCTTCGAGTCGATGGCCATCGCCACCGGCATCGACCGCGATGCGCTTCTCGCCACGGCGGAGCTTTGCGAGCAGGCGCTCGGCCGCGAGCTGTACGGCCGCGTCACCCGCAGCGGCCTGAGCCCGCTTCTTTTAAAGTGACCAGAATTCTGGTCTAATTGCGCATGGCCAAGATCCTGCCGATTTCCGAGGTGAAGGCGCGGCTGCCGGAGCTCGTCAACGGCGTCGCGGAACGCGAAGAGGAGATCGTTGTGACGCGGAACGGCAGACCGGCAGCCATGCTGGTCAGCTACGCCGAATACGAGCGCCTCAAGGAAACCCTCGATGTGCTCAGCGACCCTGAGCTGATGCGGCAGATCCGCGAAAGCGAGGCCGATATCGCGGCCGGCAAGAAAGGCCTCTCCTTCGAGCAGGTCTTCGGCGAACCGCTCGTTCCGCCGAAGCGCAAGGCGAAGAAGCGCCGTTAGTCGCCGTGTACCGGGCGGAAATTCGCTCCGGAGTGGCTGAGGTAATACGCGCGCTTCCTCCGCAGGTGAAGCGCGCGGTGAAGGCGGCGATTCGAGCTATCGGCGAGGATCCGCTGGCCGGAGAACCGCTCCACGGCGAGCTCGAAGGCCGATTCAAGTATCGTGTTCGACGCTACCGGGTGATCTACCTCGTCAACCGAAAGTCGAAAGTGGTGGACATCATCGGCGTCGGACATCGGCGTAGCGTCTACGAGGAACTGGCCGAGCAGCTCAGGCAGGAAAAATGACCCGAGCCGCCTTCATCCACGTCCATTCCATCCGCATCGCGAGCGGCGAGGAGGCGCTGGTGGCGCGCGTGCTTGCCGAGGACGGGCGGGTGGGCTACGGCTTCAGCTTCCGCCTCGACGCCACCGAGGCGCGGCACATGGCGGAATACCACGCCGGCGTGCGCGCCGAGCGTCCGCCTTGCTTAAGCCAGCTCGGCCACCCCTGGGAGCGCAGCTTCCTGTCGAAAGAAGAAATCGAGTGGCGCGCCGAGGCCGCGTTTGCGAAGATTCGCTGGCACCCCGAGGAAAGGAGAAACGACATGGGAAAGACGGTCAGCTTCAATCGCCCCGACGGTAAGAGCGTCAACGGCTATCTCGCCGAGCCCTCATCTGCCGCCGGGCCGGGAGCGAAGGCCCCGGCGATGGTGGTGATCCAGGAATGGTGGGGCATGAACGACCAGATCAGGGGCGTCGCGGACCGCCTTGCCAAGGCGGGCTACCGCGCGCTCGTGCCCGACCTGTATCGCGGCAAAGTGACGGTGGAAGCGAAGGAAGCCGAGCACCTGATGAAGGGACTCAACTTCGGCGACGCCGCGGGCCAGGACATTCGCGGCGCGGTGCAGTACCTGAAGAAGGACAGCGGCAAGGTCGGCGTCACCGGCTTCTGCATGGGCGGCGCGCTGACAGTGCTGTCGGCCTGCAACGTGCCGGAGATGGACACCGGCGTCATCTGGTACGGCTATCCGCCGCTGGAATACGTGGACGCGAAAAAGATCAAGGCGCCGCTGCTCGGCCACTGGGCGACCGAGGACCAGGCGTTCGCCATCGCCGGCGTCGATGCGCTGGAGAAGAAGCTCAAGGAAGCGAACGTCAAGTTCGAGTTCTTCCGCTACAAGGCGAAGCACGCCTTCGCCAACGAGACGGCCGACGAGAAGAAGCTGCCGATCGTGAACTACAACCGCGAGGCCGCCGAGCAGGCCTGGAAGCGCACGATGGACTTCCTCGGCAAGACGCTGAAGGGCTAGAACACCCGGTAACGCGGCGGCTCCGAGAGGCGCGTCGACGCCTGCGCTTCCTGGGCTCCGCAGCCTTTCGCCGCCGCCGTTTGCAGGAGCGCCGCGTGCTCGCCCTTCAGGCGCGCGTACTCGGCCTCCTCCTCCTGCGTGCCGCCAAGCGCGAAGAGCGCCGGCCAGAAGAAGAGCAGGCCGGTGACCAGGATGCCCTTGTCGTGCTGCGCCGCCTCGTCGAGCCGCTTGCCGAGGGCGCTCGCCTGCGAATCGACGCGCGTGCTTTCCGCGGCGACTTGCTCGCAGCTGTAGCCATCGTAGAGGAGCGGCGAGGCGTACGTCGGCGAAATGTCCTTCGACGCCGTGGCGCAGCCCGCCGCGAGCAGCACGCACAGGCTCGGCAGAACTCGCTTCACTGCACCTCCTTGCCAGAAAGTGCAGGAACGCTACGCCGCGCGCGCCGCGGCTTCTAGCGGCTGCGCGCGGCGAGGCGCAGGCCGGTGGAGCTATTGTTTGGGAATGCCGGCGCGGGCGACGACCCCGGTCCAGCGCTTGGCCTCGGAGGCGTAGAAGGCTTTGAGCTCCTCGGGGCTGCTCGGGCGCGGCTCGACACCGAGCTCGGCGAAGCGCTTCTTCACGTCCGGCGCGGCGAGCGCCTTGACCACCGCCTCGTGCAGCTTGTCGAGCACGGGCTGCGGCGTCTTGGCCGGCGCGGCCAGCGCGTTCCACGAGGCGACGTCGTAGCCCTTCACGCCGGCCTCGATCGCGGTCGGCACGTCGGGGAGCTGCGGCTGGCGCTTGCCCGCGGTGACGGCGAGCGCGCGCAGCTGGCCCTGCTTGATCTGCGAGAGCAGCGGCGCGATGAAGTCGACGCCGGCGTCGAGCGAGCCGTTGCGCACTCCCACGACGACCTCACCGGTCGTCTTGTGCGGCACGACCACCGCCTGGATGGCCGCCATGGAGAGGAACAGCTCGCCGGCGAGATGCTGCGTGCCGCCCGGCGTGATGGTGCCGATGTTCAGCTTTCCGGGATTCGCCCTGGCCGCGCCGATGAGCTCCTGCAGCGTCTTGTATTTCGAGCTCTCGCTGGTGACGATCACCATGCTGAAGTAGCCGACGGTGGAGATCATCGCGAAGTCGGAGAGCGGGTCGTAGGGCAGCGACTTGAAGAGCGCCTTGCTCACCGCGTTGCCGTTGGTGAGGAGCAGGATCGTGTAGCCGTCGGGATCGGCATGCGCGACGGTCTCCGACGCGCGGATGCCGCCCGCGCTCGGCATGTTCTCGACGATCACGTTCTGCCCGAGCGCCTCGGAGAGCTTCGGCGCGATCGTGCGCGTGGTGATGTCGGCGACGCCGCCCGGGCCGAACGGCAGCACGATGTGGATGGGCTTGCTGGGATAGCCCTGCGCCGCGGCGATCGCCGGCAGGAGAACGAAAAGGGAAGCCAGCAGGGCCGCAAGTGTTTTCACTGAAGAAGCTCCTCTACCGCGAACCTGCGCGGGATCATTTTCTGCTTATAGACGCAATCGATGGCGACCTCGAGGTTGCGCCGGTTCGCCTCGAGGCCGTGCGGCAGCAGCGGCGGATTGCCCGCCGCCTGCTTGCTTTCCAGCAGCATGCCGTAGATCTCCTCGGCCTGCGCCTTCGACACCGTGTCCTTCACCACGACCATGTGGTTGAGCTGGATCGCGCCGTGCTTCTCCGCCCAGCGCCGCCCGGCGGCCTGCGGGTCGGCGATCACCGGCTTCAGGCGCGGGTCGGGCGCGTTGTCGCCGAGGATCGCCGCGTCGAGCTCGCCCGCGAGCAGCATCTCCTTGATCGCCTTCCCCGCCGGGGCGCGCTGCACGTTGGGCGGATCGCGGAACTCGGCGACGTGCGGCTCCTCGAAGGTAACCCAGCGGATGCTGGAGAGATCGACGCCGTGCTCCTCGGCGAGCACGCAGCGCAGCCACGCGCCGGTGGTCACCGAATAGGAGCGCACGCCGATCGTCCTGCCGTTCAGCGCCTCCGGCGCCACCACGCCGCGCTCGGCGTTGTAGACGAGATACGGATGCTGATAGCGGGCCATCACCGTGAAGGGCAGCAGGCGGTAAGGCTTGCCGTGCGCCTTGGCGAGGATGTGCGTGACGAGGGCCAGCTCGGCAACGTCGAATTCGAGGTTGCGCACGACCCGCTTGAACATCGGCGCGGCCGCCTTGCACTCGACGAAGTCGAGCTTGTCGGTGCGCGTCTTGAACTGCATCGTAATGGGGTGATCCCCCATCAGCGTCTTCGGCTTCATAAATGGGTCAGAGCAATTTCTTCGGGATTCTAGCGGGACGCAGCGCCGCCGCGAGCGCCGCTTCCATGTCGTCGGGCAGGCTCGCCACGCCCTTGATCACGCCGTGGCCGCCGTTCCGCCAGTACTCCGAGAACTCGACCCGCGAGTCAGCGCGGCCAGGAACGAAGGACGCGATGTCCAGCACCACCTCCGTGCCACCGTCGATAAGCGCGAGCGACGAGAAGAGCTTCAGCACCGGGCCCAGCTCGCGCACGGTGACCATCACCACACGGTCCGCCCTTGCCGAATCAATATTGTTAGTGCCACGGCGCACTTCGGTAGTCGCATAGCAGGCCGAGCGCGCCGCGAACTGCCGGATGCCCTGCTCGGCCATCGCCTCGCGCTTCGCCGGCTCCTTCTGGTCGGGGCGCCAGCGCGCATCCCAGGCGATGAGCGCGTGCAGCGACTCGCCCGACGCTTGGCAGAGCGATCCTGGCGGACGCTGCCCGGCGAAATCCACTGTCGTCGTCGCAGCGCAGGCGACAAGGCCGCCGCATAGCACCAGCGCAATCAGCGAGGCTCGGATGCGCGCTCCCAGGACTCGATGCCGCCCGTGCGCCGGCGCACGAGCGGATGGCAGCGCGGCGAGCGCACATCGCGCCAGCGCCGGTAATGCTCGGGACTGCGCGTGGCGAGCTTGCGAAGCAGGTGCTGCCACTCGTAGGCGATCTGTCCCCGGCCGACCAGCATCGGCGCGACCGCGCGCACCGGCCCGACCTTGCGGCGGTCGAACGCATAGCCGCGACGGACCGCTTCCGCATAGATCGCGTCCAGATAGGCGCAGATCGCCGCGCGCGGCGACGGATGCGCGCGAAAGCGCTCGAGCTGCGGATGGCGGCGATACCCTTTCGTGCGGCCATGGAGAACGGCGCGGGCGAGCAGCGCCTCGCGCCAGAGCGCGACCAGGCCCTGCGCATCGAGGTAACGCGGATGGAGCGACCAGAGCCGCACGCCCCTCAGCCCGGAGGAACAGTCGCAGCGAACGACGGCCGGGCGGCGATCGGCGCGTACCACTCGACGAGCTTCGGATGCCCCGCCCGCCACTGGAAGCCCGGGTTGCGCGCTTCCAGCCCGAGCGTGCAGGCGAGCGTGAGATGGATCCGGTTCAGCGACCCCTGCATCAGCGGATGGCCGATCTCGCGCTCCCAAAGGTCGATCATTCGCCGGCTGCGCTCTGCTTCGTGGCTTATGACCGTCGGCGAGCGCTCGTCCTCGGGACGCGCGAGCTCGCGGTTCCATACCGAGACGCCGTCGACGAGGCTGCGCGCAAGGGCTTCCAGCCGCCGCGCTTCCCAGCCGGGCGGCAAGCCGAACGTCGGTCGGCCATCGAGCTGGTCGAGGTAATCGCAAATGAGCGCCGACTCCTCCATGCCGACGCCATCGTCGCGCACGAGATAGGGAACTCGCCCGGAAGGGTTGATCGCGTAGTAGGGACTGTTCGCGCGGCGCGTCTGCGCCTGAACGACTTCCACGCGCGAGCCGAGGCCCTTCTCGAGGACCACGATGCGCGCCATGCGCGCGTACGGCGAGTTCGGCGTGACGTAGAGCTTCATTCGATGATGTGATCGGCCAGCACGCGAAGCGAGTCCGGCAGCGTAAGACCGAGATCGCGGGCAGCCTTGAGGTTGAGCACCAGGGTGAACTTGGTCGGCTGCTCCACCGCCAGGTCGCCGGGCTTCGCGCCCTTCAGGATCTTGTCGATGAAGGATGCGCCGAACTCCCGCTGCATCTGGGCGAGATCGGCGCCGTAGGACATGAGGCCGCCGGCTTCCGGATATTCCGGGATGCCGTACATCGCCGGCAATCGATACCGCGCGGCGAGGGCGAGAATCGCGGGCATCTGCGCGACGAACATGCCGTCCGGAAAGACGACGATGCCGCCCACGTGCTTGGCGGCGAGCGCGGCGAACGTCGGCTCCAGGTCCTTCGGCGCCTGAACGCCGGCGAGCTCGAGACGCACCTGCAGCCGCTCGGCCGCGGCCTCGATCACCTTCAGCGACGGCTTGTGCACCTGATTGGCAGGGTTCCAGAGCACACCGATGCGCGCGGCCGACGGCACGACTTCCTTGAGGAGCTCCAGGTACTTTGCGCGAAGCTCGAGGCCCTGGTGGGTCCACCCGGTGATGTTGCCGCCCGGATGGGACAGGCTCGAAACGATCTTGCTGCCGACCGGATCCGCGGCGAAGCCGATGACGATCGGGATCGTGGCGGTCGCGCGCTTCGCCGCGAGGGCGGCGGGCGTGCTCCACGTAACGATGACGTCGACCTTGCGCTCGACGAGAGTTGCGGCGAGCGAAGGAAGCTGCTCGGTCCGGCCCTCGGCAAACCGCGTCTCGATGGCGATGTTGCGGCCCTCGATCCATCCGCGCTCGCGCAGCCCCTGCCGCAGCGCATCCACATACGCGGCGTTGCCGTCGGCCGAACCCTGGTCGAGGTACCCGATTCGCCGGAGCTCGCCGGCCGGCTGCGCCGCCGCGCCGAACATGGCCGCAAGGAGCAGGAAGGCGAATGCGATGGCGTGCCGGACCGGCGTCACGGACGAACCGTTAGAAGCCGTACAGGCGCGAAGGGTTGTCCACCAGGATCTTCTTCTGCAGCTCGGGCGTCGACGCCATCTGCGCGAAGAGATCCATCAGGTCGCCGTCGTTCGGCATGTGCTTGCCGACGTTCGGATGCGGCCAGTCGGTGCCCCAGAGGATGCGCTCGGGCGCGGCCTGGATGAGCGCCCGCGCGAAGGGAACGGCGTCGGTGAAGGGCGGGCCCATCGACGAGACGCGCTCGGGGCCGCAAACCTTCACCCAGAACCTGTCGTTCTTCATCCACTCGAGGAGCACCTTGAAGGGCTTCTGCTCTAGGCCGTCGGCCGCCTTCACGCGCCCCATGTGGTCGATGACCATCGGGATCGGCACTTTGCGGAACAGCGCGTCGAACTCGACCAGGTCGTTGGCATCGAGGTGCAGGATGAGGTGCCAACCGAGAGGTCTTATTCTCTCTACGGTTCGTTGAAAAAAAGAAAGATCCGGTCTGCCGCCGAGGTGCTTCACGAAGTTGAAGCGCACGGCGCGGATGCCGCCCTCGTGCATACGCTCGAAGTCCTTCTCGGCGTAGCTCTCGTCGATGATCGCCGTGCCGCGGTACTTGCCGTTGGAGCGCGCGATGGCGTCGAGCGTGACGCGCATGTCGGCGCCGTGGCAGCTCGCGTGAACGATCACGGCGCGCTCCAGGCCGAGGATCTTGTGCAATTTCTGTAGTGCTTCGAACGGCGCGTCCGGCGGAAGATAGGCCGCCTTCGGGTCGTACCCGAATTTCGCGCCCGGGCCGAAGATGTGGCAATGCGCGTCGCAGGCGTTCGGCGGCGGGCGGAACTTCGGCTTGCGGGTATTCGGGTCGGGGGCGGCGGTGGCCTTCGGGGCGGGTTTCGGTGTGCTCATTGAATTTTGATTCCGGCTTGCTTGATCACTTTGCTCCATTTCGCGACTTCGCCGCGCACGAAGGCGGCGAACTCCTGCGGCGGCTCGCCGCCGAGGTCGTAGCCGAGCCTCAGCGCGTCGTCCTGCAGCTCCTTCGAGCGCAGCACGGCGGCGATTTCCCTGTGCAGGCGATCGACGATCGGCGCCGGGGTTCCCGCGGCGACGAAGATGCCGTTCCAGCCGGTCGCCTCGATGCCCGGATATCCCGCCTCGGCCATCGTCGGCACGTCGGGGATCATGCTCATGCGGCGCGGCCCGGCGACGGCGAGGCCGCGCAGCTTGCCCGACTTGATGGCGTCGCGGATCACCACCGGCGCGAGGTAGCCGGTGTCGACGTGGCCGCCGATCAGGTCGGGAAACTCGGCGCCGATCGCCTTGTACGGGATCTCGCGCACCTGGATGCCGGCAGAGAGCTTGAGGAGCTCGCCCACCATCTGCGTAATCGCGCCATTGCCGCCGGAGGCGTAGGTGAGCGCGTTCGGTTTCGCTTTGGCGAGCGCGACGTAGTCCTTGACCGAGCCGGCCTGCACCGAGGGATTGATCACCATGACAAGCGGCGTCGAGACGAGGCGCGTCACCGGCGCGAGCTTCTCGTTCAGCACGCAGCACGGGTCGGGCTGCAGCGCGTCGTTGATGGCGTTGTTGACCACCGCCTGGTAGAGCGTCAGGCCGTCGGGCGCCGAGCGCGCCGCCTCGCGCGCGCCGATCATGCTGTTCGCGCCCGGCCGGTTTTCGACCACGACCGGCTGGCCGAGCGCCTCGCCGAGCTTCGGCGCGACGCGCCGCGCGGTGACGTCGACCGCGCTGCCGGGGCCCGTCGGCACGATCCAGCGCAGCGGCTTGGCAGGATAGGTTTGCGCGAGCGCCGCCTGGGCGGAAAAGAAAAGCAGCAAGAGAAGCGATCTCAAGAGTGCTCCCGAAGAAATTCGCCCAGCACCAGGTTGAAGGCGCCCGGGTTCTGGATGTTCGCGATATGCGCGGCCTTGGGCAGCGAGCTGTGCCGCGCGCCGGGAACCTGCTTCGCCAGGCGCTCCATGAGCGCCGGCGGCCCGCCCAGCTTGTCGTCGGCGCCGCTCACGTAGTGGGTCGGCACACGGATGCGGCCGAGATCTTTTTCGACGTTCAGCTCCAGGAAGGCCGCGACGCAGCCCAGATAGCCGTCCTGGCTAGTGCGCGCGATCATTTTGCGCACGCCGTCGAGCACGTGCGGATTCGCGGCCTTGAACTCGTCGCTGAACCAGCGCTGCGCGGTCTGCTCGACGATGCTCTCGACGCCGTTCGCCTTCACCTTCTCGACAAGGCCGTGCCAGAGCACGGCGAAGTCCGGCACCATCTGCGCGCGGCAGCAGCACGGCATCAGGCTCGAGAGCCGCTCGCCGTGCTCGGTGGCGAGCGCCTGTGCCACGGCGCCGCCGAGGCCGAGGCCGACGAGGTGGCTCTTGCGCACCTTCAGCGCTTCCCAGAGGCGCAGCAGATCGGAAACGAGGAGCGCGATGCTGTAAGGCGGCGGCGTCGCCTCGCTGCCGCCCTGGCCGCGCAGGTCGTAGCGCAGCACGCGAAAGTCGCGCGAGAGCGCCGGGACCTGCGCGTCCCACATCGACGTGTCGTTGGCGATGCCGGTGATGAAAGTGACCCACGGGCCGCGGTTCCCGTCGACCCGGTAGTCGATACGCGGCCCGCTCACTCGTTGATCGGCGGCAGAACGATATGGACGAGCGCGAGGCGGCCCTGCTCGATCGCCTGCAGGCCGCGCTGCAGCGCGGCGCCGACCTCGGCCGGCTTGTCGACCTTCTCGCCGTGGCCGCCGAAGGCCTGCGCGAGCATCGCGTAGTCCGGCCGCGGCGCGATCGACGTGCCGATGAACTGCTTCGTACGCACCGCCCAGCCTTCCGGATACTCGCGCACCACGTCGTTCTTCTGCGAAGCGTAGCCGGCGTTGTCGAAGAGCACGACGAGAAGCGGCAGGTTGTGCTCCTGGCAGGCACCGAAGGCGGCCGGCACCGCGTTGTAATAGAAGGAGCCGTCGCCGATCGTCAGCACCACCGGCCGGTCCGGGAGCGCGTGCTTCACGCCGAGCGCCGTGCCCAGGCCCATGCCGAGGCCGCCGTAGCTCGACTCGAAGAACCCGCCGACCGGCAGACGGTCGAGAAGCTGCATCAGCTCGCCGCGGTGCGAGATCGTCTCGTTGACGAGGATGGCGTTCGCCGGCAGCAGCTCGTTCAGCTCGTGCGCCACCCAGGCGGCGCTGATCGCGGCGCCTTCGCCGCTCTTTCGCGCTTTGTCGACGAGCGCGGCTCGGTGCCGGTCGTTGCGGACGCGCCAGCGCTCGCCCGACTTCGGCTCGACGAGCTTCGAATAGGCGGCGATCAACGCGCCGAGCGTCGCTTCGGCGTCGCCGGGCAGCAGGTAATCGGCGCGAAAGCCCCAGAACGGCAGGTGCGTGTGCATCGGGTCTTCGCCGAGCGAGGCGACCCTGGTGTCGCGCAGCGCCGAGGGCGGGTGCCAGGGCGCGACGCACTCGGCGAGCAGCACGAAATCGGCCTCCTTCACGACCTCGTTCAGCGGCTCGACCGCGACGCCTGCATAGAGCGGATGGTCGCGCGGGAAATTCACGTAGTCGGCATGCCAGCCGTCGAGCACCGGCGCGGAGAGCGCTTCGGCCAGCGCGACGAGCGCCTCGACAGCGCGCGGATTGCGGCCGAGCTCCTCGGTGACGATCACCGGGCGCGACGCCTGGGCGAGCGCCTGCGCCACCTGCTGCACGGCTTGCGGACTGGCGACAGGCGCCGCCGGGATGGCGGCCGCCGCGGGAGGCTCCACCGTCATCGTCTGCATCAGGTATTCGGTCGGCACCGAGACGAACACCGGTCCCTTCGGCGCCGTCATCGCGAGCTGGCAGGCGCGCTGGATGGTGTGCGGCAGGATGAGCGCGGTGTTCAGGCCGAAGGTCCACTTGACCGTCGGCTCGACCAGCCGCGCCGGACCGCCGACGTCGGTCAGCACGCGCAGCCACTGGCGCCCCGCCGGATGCTCGTGATCCTCGGCGAAGGAAACCGACTCGCCGGCGAGCACCACCATGGGGATGCGCTCGTGCAGCGCGGCGCGCATGCCCATCGTCGCGTGCAGCGCGCCGACCGTGGTGTGGATGACGAGCGCCGGCAGCTTGCCGGTCGCTTTGAAATAGCCGGTGGCCATGCCGATCGCGGTCTCCTCGTGGCGCGAGGAGATGTACTCCGGCACCTCGCCCGCCGGGTAGGGCTTGGCGAGCGCCTCCCAGAGCGGCGCCCAGTCGGAGCCGGGCGAGGCGTAGATGCGCTCCACGCCCATGGCGCGCAGCGCGCGCAGCAGCGCTTCGGCGCCCGTCATCGTCGGTGCCCTCATTTGATGCGCTTCGCCGCCTCCGTCACGAGCGACAGGTCGGAGTGCTTGTGCACGTCGATCGAGGCCTTCACCAGGCCGAGCTGGTGCTGCAGGTCGATGTTCGACTTCAGCGCCTGCAGGTCCGGGCGCATGTGCTCGTCGTGGTAGTAGTCGCCGTCCTGGCCGGCCTTGCGGAAGAGCCACTTGTCGAACGCCGCCGCCGGCCGCTTGCTCACGCGCGCGGCGATCTGCACCGCCTCGTCGTGGTTCTTCGGGTCGATGTACCAGCGCACGGCGCGGATCGCGTCCTCCATGAAGTCGACCATCGCCGCGCGGTTCTTCTTGATGAAACCCTCGCGCGCCGCCCAGACGATCATCTGCGTGCGGCCGACCGCCTCCTTCTGCGTGAAGAGCACGCGCCCTTTGTCGCGCAGCTCGGGGTCGAAGGAGAAGGGGATCACGCCCGGGATCGCGTCGGCCTTCTTGGCGAGCAGCGCCGCCTTCATGTTCGGGAAGGCGGTCTCGATGACGTTCACGTCCTTCTTGTCGTCGAGGCCGTTCTTCCTCAGCATGGCGCGCATCACGATGTCGACCGCGCTGCCGGCGACGTTGGTCGCCACCACCTTGCCCTTCAGGTCCTTCACCGACTTGATCGGCCCGTCCTTCAGCACGAAGTACTCGTCGGTGTAGTAGCCCGGCACGCCGTCCTGGAACTCGTCGGCGATGACGCGCAGGTCGTCCATGCCGGCGTTCTCCACGGCAATGGCGAGCGAGGCGAAGGCGAGGTCGGCGATCTCGAGCTCGTTGTTGGCGAGCGCGGTGATCATCTGCGGCGTGCCCTGGAAGTGCACCGCCTCGAAGCTGTAGGACTTGCCCTGGTGCTTCGCGAGGCCCGGCTTCTCGAAGATGAGCGAGGCCCAATTGGCGACCGGCACGACGTAAGCGACCCGGATCTTTACCGGCTGCTGCGCAAAAGCGTGGCCCGCGGCAAACAGGGCCAATGAAATCAACAGTGACTGCAAGCGGCGCATGGTCCCTCCTCCAAGGTGGAATTCGATTCTAAACGGTCGCGGGCGCCAGGGCCTCCGGATGCCAGGCGAGCAGCCGCCGACGCGCCGCCGCCATCAGCTTCACCAGCCCGTACCCGGCGATGGCGATCTCGACGATGCCGGCGAATACGCCCGGCGAGTCGGCGAAGCGCGAGGCGGTGATCATCGCCCCGCCCAGGCCGACGCCGCCCAGCTTCATCTCGGCGACGATGCAGACGATGAGCGCGATCGGCAGCGCGACCTGCAGGCCGGTCATGATCTGCGGCAGCGCCGCGGGGAAGACCACCTCGTGCAGCAGCTCGCGCCGGCTCGCGCCGAGGTTGCTCGCCGACCAGAGCAGCTCCCGCTCGACGGCGAGCGTCGCGGCGATCGTCGCGGTGAGCACCGGGAACACTGCGTCGAACACGACCATCGAGATCTTCGACACGTCGTGGAATCCCAGCCACAGCGTGATGATCGGCAGGAAGGCGATCTTGGGCATCGGGAAGCCGACCGAGATCACCGGATCGAGCAGCCAGCGGACCAGGCGGTTGTAGGAGACGGCGAAGCCGAGCGCGATTCCCAGGACGGCGGCAATCAGGAAGCCGAAGAGCGAGCGGTAAAGCGTCAACCCGAGATTGCTCCAGAGATCGCCCGAAGCCCCGTCGGCCCAGATGCGCTCGACGACGGTGCTGAACTTGGGAAGCATGAACGGCGTCACCGCGCCGCTCCTCGCGAAGAGCTCCCAAGCGACGGCGAGCGCGGCCACCGAGAGCCAGGGCGCGAGGCGGAAGATCACTCTCGCCATGCGAGCAGCCGCCGCACGAAGAGC
Source organism: Burkholderiales bacterium (assembly GCA_035639215.1). Taxonomy (GTDB): domain Bacteria; phylum Pseudomonadota; class Gammaproteobacteria; order Burkholderiales; family SG8-39; genus SCGC-AG-212-J23. The sequence goes on along the minus strand of DASQYN010000682.1, from coordinate 339 downwards.
TGGTAGAGGCGGTCGGCGAAGAAGCCCATGAAGGCGACCACCAGCACTACGGCGAACATGGCGTCGTAGACCCCGCCTTCGCCGAGGAAGCCGATCAGATAACCCAGCCCGGAGCGAGACACGATGAGCTCGGAGGAGACGAGCAGCACGAAGGTGAGCGCGAGCGCGGTGCGGATGCCGTTCAGGAGCTCGGGCAGAGCGCTCGGCACGACGACGTCCCACAGCACGCGCAGCCGGCTCGCGCCGAGGCTCCTCGCCGACCAGACGAGGACCTGCTCGCAGGAGCGCGCGCCGTTGTAGGCGGCCACCGTGACCGGGAACATGCAGCCGAGGAAGATG
>DASQYN010000681.1:0-3352 GCA_035639215.1 Burkholderiales bacterium | reverse complement strand
CATTTCCCGCTGCATCCCGACACGCCCGCCGAAGGCCAGAGCCTCAAGGAGCTCTTCGCCGGGCGCAACTACGACATCGACAAGCGCCAGGCGGAGATGCGCGCGCGCATGGCGGCCGAAGGATTGCCTTACGGCAACCGCACCATGACCTACAACAGCCGCCTCGCCCAGGAGCTCGGCAGCTGGGCCGACACGCAGCCGGGCGGCGAAGCGATCCACGACGCGCTCTTCCGCGCCTATTTCGTCGACGGCAAGAACATCGGCGACAAAGAAGAATTAATAGGGATCGCCCAGTCGGTCGGCCTGGATGGGGAAGAGGCACGAGAAGTGATCGAGAAGCGAACCTTCAAGGCAGCCGTCGACGCCGACTGGGCGAAGTCGCGCGACTATGGCGTCACCGGCGTGCCGACCTTCGTCGCCGGCGGCTACGGGGTGGTCGGCGCGCAGCCGTACGAGGCGCTCGTCCAACTGGTCGAACAGGCGCGCAAGTAATGGCCTCGGCGCCCTCCGGCCTCGTGCCGAGCGAAGGCCTGGTGACGCTCACGCACGTCATGTACGGCCTGCACGCCTTCAGCGCGCTCACCGGCATCCTCACGCCCGCGCTCGTCGTCACGGCTTTCCTCACCGGATGGCCGTCGATCATCGCCATCATTATCAACTACGTGAAACGCTCGGAGGTGCGAGAGACGTGGCTCGACTCGCACTTCTCGTGGCAGCTGCGCACTTTCTGGTTCGCGCTGCTCTGGCTCGCGGTCGGCGCGGTGCTCTTCGCCACGGTCGTCGGCATCCCGGTCGCCGTGGTGCTCTGGATCGCCACCGGCATCTGGGTGATCTACCGCCTGCTCCGCGGCTGGCTGGCGCTCGGGTCCCGGCAGACGCTGCCGCGGTAGCGCGCCTCGCGGCATCAGGTTTGCAGCCGCTTTATCCGGCCCCGGCAGGTCCGCCGAGGCAGAGACGGAAGAGCTGGGCCGCCGACTGCACATTCAGCTTCTGCATGATGCGCGCGCGGTGGAAGTCGACGGTCTTCGTGCTGATGAAGAGCTCTTCGCCGATCTGCCGGCTCGGCTTTCCCGCGAGCACCAGCTCGAGGACCTCGCGTTCGCGCGCGCTGAGCTCGGCTAAGCCTGGGAGCCGACGGTCGCTGCGGGGCGTGCCGGCGCCGTGCTCGAGCGCATCGCGCACGCGGGCGATCAGCCGCCCGGAGTCGAAGGGCTTCTGGATGAAATCGAAAGCGCCCTTCTTGACGGCGGCGACCGCCCTCGGAATGTCGCCGTACGCCGTGACGAAGATGATCGGCATGGCGGAGCCGCGTTCGATCAGGTAATCCTGCAGCGCGCTGCCGTCCATGTCGGGCAACCGCATGTCGAGGACGAGGCAGGAGCGTGCGGCGGGTGTCGCGTCGCGGAGGAACTCGGCGCCGCAGGCGAAAAGCTCCACTGCGAGACCGGCGCTGGTCAACAGCATGCCGAGGACCTGGCGCACCTGTTCGTCGTCGTCGACGACATAGACGACTTCAGCGAGAACTAGGATTTCTCCCAGTTGTTTTCCTCCGGCCAAGACGCTTAGCCTAGTTTCGCCTGTTGCGCGGCGGTGCGAGAAGAATAAGCGGCCTAGGCAGCCGGTGCTTTTCATGCGACTTGCGCAACGCTGACAGCAAGGGTCGCCGCTCTGCGGCGTGGTGCGCAGTTTTCAGGGAGGAGACATCCCATGAAGTCACGGTTGGCATTGGCTTGCGCGCTCGCGCTCGGCGCGGGCGGCGCGTTCGCTCAGGCGGCAAAGACACCTGTCACCGCAGAAAGCTTCATCCAGATCTACGGCCACGTGGACGTATCGGTCGACTACATGACGAAGGGCATCAGCGAGGGAGAAACATCGCTCTTCAACCCGGCTAACACCGCGACCGGCAAGCTCGGCTATCAAGCTGACGTGTCGAGCAACCTGTCTTACTTCGGCGTGCGAGGCGCGCGTGAACTCGGCGAAAGCGGCCTGCGCGCGGTGTTCCAGATCGAGACCCAGGTCGACGTGGCGGCGACGCCGGGATCGACCACCGACAGCTCGGTGAAAGGAGCGTTCGCCTCGCGCAACAGCTACCTTGGGCTCGCCGGGAACTGGGGCGCGGTGAAGGCCGGCAAGACCGACGCACCGTACAAGCTGTCGACCGGACGCATGGATCCCTTCTCGGCGACCATCGGCGACTACAACAGCATCATCGGCAACACCGGCGGCGACAACCGCGCGGAGTTCGATACGAGGCTCTCGCACGCAGTCTGGTATGAGTCGCCCAACATGAGCGGCTTCCGGGTCGACGCGCTGTGGGCCCCCGGACAGAACCGCGCGCAGGACAACTCCATCGTCGCGAGCGGAGAGCCGAACTGCACCGGCGGCAACCCCGAGCCGTGCACGGACGGCTCGTTCGGCGATGCCTACAGCATCGCAGGCACCTACGACGCCGGGCCGATGTACCTGGTAGCGGCCTATGAGAAGCACAAGGACGTCAACCGCCTCGGCGACGAGGCGGGCGGCGGCGGCCCCGCTCCGTTGGGCGCGGTGGGTGTGAGGAACGAGAGGGCATGGAAAGTGGGTATCCAGTACACGCTGCCGACGAAGACAACGCTGAACGCCATCTACGAGGACTTGGCGCGCGACGCACCGGACAACAACTTCAACGAGCGCCAGCACAAGGCGTTCTGGCTGGCCGCGACGCAGCGCGTGGGCGAGCGCGACGACGTCAACCTCGGCTGGGCTCACGCCGGCAAGACCCCGGGCGATCCGCAAATCGGACCCGTGGACAACGAGGCAAACATGTACGCGGTGGGCTACAAGCACCACTTCGATCGCCAGACGAACTGGTATGCCGTGTTCGCGCGCCAGGACAACCATAAGGGCGCGCACTACGACCTCGGCGCGAGCGGCCACGGCATCACGACGGACTGCCACGACGCCAACGGCAACTGCTTCCCGGGCGCCAAGCCGCAGGGCGTCTCGGTCGGCATGCAGTACAACTTCTGAGCATTTGGGCCACAATGCCGGGATGAAACGGCTCGCCGTCGCCTCGCTCCTGCTGCTCGCGCTCGGCGCCGTTTCGTCCCCGGCCATGGCGGTGTTCGTCTTCCGCCTCGGCGATTCGGTCTACGTCGACGGCAAGAAGTACAGCTGGGAAGAGTGGAAGAAGATCCGCGACAGCTACCCGGCATCCGTGCCTTCCGAGGCGGTCGCAACAGCCAGTCCGACGCCATCACCCAGCACTGATCGCCCGCATGCCGCCACGTGCGACACCCGTATTTATCACGCCGAATTTCCCGGCGACGACGAGCGCTTCGACTGCACGGAAGGCCTCGGGTCGTTGACCCGC
>DASQYN010000680.1:0-2618 GCA_035639215.1 Burkholderiales bacterium | reverse complement strand
CGAAATCCGAATTGATCGGCACCAGGTTCTTGTCCTTGCGCGCCTGGCCCTTGTCCGCGGGTGTGCGGAACACCTTGTAGACATAAGGCCTGCCCCACGGATCGAGCTTTGCGCCCGCGCCGACCTGGGACAGGGTGTCGGGGAAATCGCGGTTGTCGACGTAATAGGACTTGAGCAGTGCATTGATCGCCCGGATGTCGGTGATCGCCTGGGTGACGCGGGTGCGATCAACGTAGGCGGAGTAGCTCGGCACGGCGACGAGCGCGAGCACCGCCACGATGGCGATCGCGAGCAGCAGCTCGATAACCGAGAAACCCCGGGGAGTAATGCGTAGCATCTGCGAATCGCATCGTGCCCGAGGCCTCGCGATCCGCTTGTAAATAAGTGACCGGCGTGTGCGGCTTTTGCTACTTCCTCTCGTGGCTGGCGACGCCGAAGGCGGCGAGCTCGTTGAGCGCCAGAGCGCCCAGCACCACGGCGCCGCCGAGCAGCGTGCCGGGGCTCGGTCGCTCGCCGGCGCCGAGCCATGCCCAGAGCGGTCCGAGCAGCACTTCCAGCAGGCCGAGGAGCGCGATTTCCGGGGCGAGCAGCCGCCGGCTCGCGATGACGAGCAGCAGGCAGGGCAGGCCGAGTTGAAAGACGCCGAGCAAGCCGAGCAGCGCTATGTCGCGCGGCGTTGCGTGGAAGGGAGTGGCGAGGGGCGCGGCGACGAGGCAGGAGATCGCCGCGCCGAGCATCACCGCCGGCCGCAGGTCGACGCTCGCCGCCGCAGCGCGCAGCGTTACCACGTTGATCGCCGACGCCACTGGCACCAGGGCGGCGATCGCCATGCCGAGATAGTCGCGCCGGCCGTGCACGCCGAAGTCCGAGGCGAACATCCCGGCGATGCCGACCGCCGCCGCACCGACCGCGAGCCAGGTGCGCGGCGCGACCGGCTCGGCGAGAAAGGCGCGCGCGAGCAGCGCCGTGAGGAGCGGGCTCACGCTCATCACCACGAGCGTGTTCGCGGTGCTCGTGAACGCGAGCGCCAGCATGAATGCGGTGAACATCACCGCCCACATCGCGCCCGACACCAGCACAGGACGCGTGAGCGCAAACCATCGCCTCCCGGCAAGCAGCAGGGCGGCGACGCAGCCGAAGGCGAACAGGCTGCGCCAGAACACCATCTCGAACGGCGTGCCGCCCTGCACGTGGCGCGTCACCACGCCGGCGGTGCTCCAGAGCACCGGCGCGGCGACCATCAGGGTCAGCGCGACCGGGCGAGAGACCGTTCGTGGAGGAATGGCGAGAGCGCCTTGCAGGTATGGCTCTTTCCGGCCGCTGCCTTCTCCGGCGGCCCCTGGAAGACGATGCGCCCGCCGCCGTCGCCGCCTTCCGGGCCGAGGTCGACGATCCAGTCGGCTTCGGCGATCACGTCGAGGTTGTGCTCGATTACGAGCACCGTGTTGCCGGCGTCGACCAGGCGGTGCAGCACGTGAACCAGCTTCTCGACGTCCGCCATGTGCAGGCCGACGGTGGGCTCGTCGAGCACGTACAGCGTGCGCAGCGAGCCCGACTTCGAGAGCTCGGAGACCAGCTTGATGCGCTGCGCCTCGCCGCCCGAGAGCGTCGGGCTCTGCTGGCCGAGCGTCAGGTAGCCGAGCCCGACGTCCTGCAGGAGCTTCAGGCAGCGCTGGATCGACGGATGCGCGGCGAAGAACTCGAGCGCCTCGTCGACGTCCATGGCGAGGACCTCGCCGACATGCTTGCCGCGCAGCCGCACGCTGAGCGTATCGGCATTGAAGCGCGCGCCTCCGCACGCTTCGCAGACCACGCGCACGTCCGGAAGGAACGACATCGCCACCTTCTTCAGGCCCTGTCCCTCGCACGCCTCGCAGCGCCCGCCGGCGGTGTTGAACGAGAAGCGGCTCGCGGTCCAGCCGCGCATGCGCGCCTCGGCGGTGTCGGCGAAAAGGCGCCGAATCTGGTCCCAGAAGCCGACGTAGGTGGCGGGGCAGGAGCGCGGCGTCTTGCCGATCGGCGTCTGGTCGACTTCCAGCACCCGGTCGAGCGCCTTCTGGCCCTTGAGCGATTTGCAGCCGACGGGCGCTTTCTCGACCAACGACTGGTAGAGCACGTCGCGCGCGAGCGTCGACTTCCCGGAGCCTGAAACCCCCGTGACGGCAACCAGCCGGCCGAGCGGAATGGCCACGTCCAGAGCCTTGAGATTGTGCAGCTTCGCCTTCTCGACCTTCAGCGAGGCATGATCGCGGGCGACCGGGCGGCGCGGCTGCAGCGGGTGGCGCAGCGGCTCGCGCAGGAAGCGCCCGGTGAGCGAATCGGGCTGGCGCATCAGGTCGTCGGCGTGGCCGGTGGCGATGATGCGGCCGCCCAGCTTGCCGGCGCCCGGCCCGAGATCGATCACGTGATGCGCCCGGCGGATGGTGTCCTCGTCGTGCTCGACGACGACCAGCGAGTTGCCCTTCGCCTCGAGCTTCTCCAGCACGTCGAGCAGGATCTGGTTGTCGCGGTGGTGCAGGCCGATCGTCGGCTCGTCCAGGATGTAGCAGACGCCACGCAGGTTGCTTCCCAGCTGGGCGGCGAGCCGGATCCGCTGCGCCTCGCCGCCGGAGAGCGTC
>DASQYN010000679.1:0-26031 GCA_035639215.1 Burkholderiales bacterium | reverse complement strand
TAGAATCCGGCTCGTGCTGACACGAAACAAGCTGACCGTAGAGACCCCGGTCGCCTCGCCCGAGCAGAAAGAGCTCTGGGGCAGCGACGCGATCGCCGCGATGCTGCGCGCGCTCGACGTGCCTTACCTCGCCCTCAATCCCGGCGCCAGCTTCCGCGGCCTGCACGACAGCCTGGTCAATTATCTCGGCAACGAGCGCCCCCAGATGCTGCTCTGCGTGCACGAGGAAGTGGCGGTCTCGATAGCGCACGGCTACGCGCGCGCCTGCGACCGGATGATGGGCGCGGTGGTGCACTCCAACGTCGGGCTAATGCACGCGACGATGGCGATGTTCAACGCCTGGTGCGACCGGGTGCCGCTGCTGCTGCTCGGCGCGACCGGCCCCTGGGACGCCGCGAAACGCCGCCCGTGGATCGACTGGATTCACACCGCATCCGACCAGGGCGCGCTGGTGCGCGATTACACCAAGTGGGACAACCAGCCGGGCTCGGTGCCGGCGGCGCTCGAGGCGCTGCTGCGCGCCGCGCAGATCGCCAACACCGCGCCGCGCGGCCCGGTCTACATCAACCTCGACGCCGCGATCCAGGAAGCGAAGATCGGCGCCCTGCCGCCCATGCCCGAGGTGCAGCGCTATGCGCCGGGAAAATCGCCCGAGCCGGCGCGTGAGCTGGTTTCTCAAGCATTAAAACTGCTTAGCACGGCAAAGAGCCCACTCATACTGGTCGGTCGGACCTCGCGGTCGATTGAAGCGTGGCGGGCGCGCGTGGCGCTCGCCGAGAAGCTGCAGGCGCGCGTCGTCACCGACCTCAAGCAGGCCGCGGCCTTTCCCACCGACCATCCGCTGCACGCCGCCGTCCCGGGCGTGCATCTCAGCGCGCAGGCCGCCGAGGCGATCCGCGAAGCGGACGTGGTGCTCGCCCTCGACTGGATCGATCTCGCGGGCACTTTGAAGGTCGCCTATGGTTCGGAGGTGGTGAAGGCGAAGATCATCAATGTGTCGTGCGACATGCACGTGCACCGCGGCTGGAGCATGGATTACCAGGGCCTGCCACCGGCCGACCTGCTTCTCCTCAGCGAACCGGATGCGGCGGTGCCGCTGCTTTTGCAGGCCTGTACCTCTCGCGCCGGAGCGGCTCCGGCGCCGCTGGCGAAGAAGGTTTTGGAAAACCCGAGCGAGGTGAGCATTCTCGCGGTGGCGCAGGCGCTGGAGCGCGCGGCCGGCGGCTCCGACCTCTGCCTCACCAAGCTGCCGCTCGGCTGGAACGGCGCCTACCGGCATTTTCGCCACCCGCTCGATTATCTCGGCGCCGACGGCGGAGGCGGCGTGGGCGCGGGGCCCGGCCTGACCGTCGGCGCGGCGCTCGCGCTGCAGGGAACCGGCCGCATCCCCGTCGGTCTGATCGGCGATGGCGACTTCCTCATGGCGAACACCGCGGTCTGGACCGCGGCGCACTACCGGCTGCCGGCGCTCTTCATCGTCTGCAACAACCGCTCGTTCTACAACGACGAGATGCACCAGGAGCGCGTCGCGAAAGAGCGCGCGCGCCCGGTGGAGAACAAGTGGATCGGCCAGAAGCTGCTCGACCCGGACATCGACCTCGCGGCGATCGCGCGCGCCCAGGGCGCCGAGGGCATCGGTCCGGTGGCGAAGCTAGCGGAGCTGCAAAGCGCGGTGGAGCGGGGGCTCGAAGCGGCGAGCCGGGGCAAGGTGGCGGTGATCGACGCGCGCGTGCTGCCCGGCTACGACGCGAACCTCAACCCGGCGCCGCCGCCATCGGCTGCTTCAGCACGCGGGCGATGACCTCGGCGAGGATGTTCTTGCTGTAGGGCTTGGTGATGTAGCCGTCGGCGCCGAGGCGCAGCCCGTTGCGGATGTCGTCGGGATCGGCCTTGGAGGTGAGCAGCACGATCGGCAGCAGCGCGTACTGCGGCCGGGCGCGCAGCTTGGAGAGGATGTCGAAGCCGTCGCCGTCGGGGAGAATGACGTCGAGCAGGATCAGGTCCGGGCGCGCGTGCTCGCGCAGCGCCTTGGAGAGCGTCTTCGACGAGGCTGCCACGCGCACCACGTAGCCGGCGAGCCGCAGCCGCATCTCGGCGAGCTCGCTCTGGTCGGCGTCGTCCTCGACGAGCTGGATCACCGTCTCGCCGGGCGCCTTGGCGAGCGCCAGCAGGTTGGCGATGCGCTCGTCGAAGAGATAGCTGCCGGTGCGCACCAGGGTTGCGCCGGCGACCACGCTTTTCTTCGCCAGGTGCAGCGTGTCGACGCCCAGCATGGGCGGCAGGGAGGGCGGCCGCAGCCCCGTGAAGGTGATGTCCTCGGGCGGCTCGGCGGCGCGATAGTCGATGAGGCCGAGCTGCTCCAGCTCCTCGAGCCATTCGCTGATCAGGTCGTCCGGGAAGCGGCGCAGCCGGCTGCGGATGACCTCGGAGTGTCCCTGGAAGTCGACCGCGGCCAGGATGCGCTTGTACTCGATCGGCACCGAGCCGGTCTCCTTGGCCCAGAGCGCCGATCGGCCGGCGGGGGTCAGGAAGTAGGTCCGGTCCATCGCGGCAAGATTTTCTTATGTCCGGGGCGCCGCAGCGCGTGCACTAATTGTTAAGCGAAGTCAGGGATTGTCCGGGTGCGGTTTCCGCAGCCCCTTATTCCCGCCTCCGCTCACGCCTCGACGGGGTTGCGCAGCACGCCGATCTCCTTCACCTCGACCTCGACGACGTCGCCCGCCTTCATGAAGAGCCGGGGGTTGCGGCCGTAGCCGACCCCGGAGGGCGAGCCGGTGGTGATCACGTCGCCGGGCTTGAAGAGGTAGTACTGGGAGTAGTACTCGATCAGCTGCGGCACGCCGAACACCAGATCGTCGGTGCTGGCCGACTGCATTACGCTGCCGTTGAGGCGCGTCTCGATGCGCACCTTGCCCGGATCGGCGATCTCGTCCTTGGTGACCATGCAAGGCCCCATCGGACAGAAGGTGGGGAACATCTTGCCGAGCAGGTTGTGCTCCCAGGCGTGGATCGGCCCCATCACTCCCTGCGCCTGAAAGATCGGCGCCACCCAGTCGCGCGCCGAAACGTCGTTCACCAGGGTGTAGCCGGCGACGTAGTCGAGCGCCTGCGACGCCTTCACCCGGTGGCACGGCCGCCCGATGACGACGCTGAATTCGCCTTCCCAGTCGACCATCTTCGCGTTGCGAGGCGGCAGCTTGATCGCTTCGCCGCTGCCGATGATGCTCGCGACGCTCTTCGTGAACGCCGCCGGCTTCTCCGGCACCGGCGTCTTCATCTCCTTGAGGTGCTCGTGGTAGTTCATGCCGACCGAGAGCACCAGGCCGGGGTCGGGGATCGGCGCGAGCACCTTCACCTTGTCCACGGGATAGGTCAGCCCCTTCTTGCGCCGCAGCGTGTCCACCGGGTCGACGACGAAGATCTCCTTCAGGCTCGAGCCGATCTCGACGATCGAGTCGCCCTCCAGCCGCCCGGCGCGCGGCCCGCCCTTGGTGAGGAAGGTGACGAGCTTCATGGCGCGATCTTACGTCTTCCGTCGCTTCTTTCCCGCCAGACGGCGCGCGGCCAGGTCGGCGCCCTTGCGCATCGCTTCGAACTTCGCCCAGATGACCGTGGGGTGGACCTCGGTGCGATAGCTCGCCTGCGAGGAGAAGCCGCAGTCCGCGCCGGCCATGACGTTGGCGGTGCCCACCGCGTTCGCGAAGCGGGCGAGCCGCTCGGCGATCAGCTCCGGGTGTTCCACTATGTTGACCGCGTGCATGATCATCCCCGGGATGAGCTTCTTGCCGTCCGGGAAGTCGATCTGCTCCCACACGTGGTGCTCGTGCTCGTGGCGCGGGTTGCCGTACTCGAAGCTGTAGGCGCCGGCGTTGATCTTCAGCATGTACGGCGCCACCTGGGCCATGGGCGCGTCGTGCACACGCGGGCCTTCGTTGATGCTGTAGCAGGTGTGGAAGCGCACCTTTTCCGGCGCGATGCCCTTCAGGCATTCGTTGATCACTTCGACGTGCAGCCAGGCCCGGCGGCGCTTCGTCCTCGCGTCGAGATCCGGGTCGATCAGCATCTCGCAGAGGAAAGGATCGTCGACCTGCAGCGTCAGGCCGGCATCGACGATGGCCCGGTACTCGGTCCGCAGCGCTGCGCCGACCGCGTGGAAGTACTCCTCCTCGCTCTTGTAGTAATCGTTCAGCCCGACCCCGCTCGGCGCAATGGCCGGCATGAAGGCGCTTTTCGCGCCCGCGGCGCGCTGCGCCGCGCTCAGGTTCTCGATGTCGCGCTCGAGCGGCCCGAGGTCGCGGTAGCGCACGGGACCGACGCACACGAGCGGCGCGAACGGTGTCACGGTGCCGCCGAGCATCGCCTCCTTGAAGTACTGCTCGTAGTACTCGGGAAAGGACGCCATCTCGGCCTTGAACAGGCCCGGCCTGCGCCCGGGCTTGGGCTCGAAGCCCTCGAGCCGCTCGCGCACGTAGGAGAAAAAGCCCGGCTTGGACTGCTCGCCGTCGGAGACGACGTCGATCCCGGCCTGCTTTTGCCGGCGCACCACGTCCCTGACCGCCTCGCTCACGCGCCTGCGGTAGGCCGCTTCGTCCACCTCCTGCCCGGAAAGCTTCAGCTTCATCGCATCCAGCAGGTCGTGCGGCCGCGGCAGGCTGCCGACGTGCGTGGTGAGAATCGCGGCCATGTCAGGCGAGCTGCTTGATGCGCTCCAGATGCTTGCCCTGGAAGTGCGGCGCAACGTCCTCCATGAAGCGGTGCATCTGCTCCTTCACGAGGTTGTGCGGCTTGTTGCCGACGTTGAAGTACAGGATCACCTCGTCGATGCCGCTCGCCTCCACCCGCTTCAAGGTGTCGACGATTTTCTGCGGCGAGCCGAGCAGGATGGAGCGCTCCGACAGGTCCTCCTTCTTCAGGTTCTTGAGGATGTCGTGGATCTTCATGAAGTACTGCATGGTCGGCGGCGCTTCCTCGGGCTTGGTCGGGAAGGCGCGGATCACGCAGTGCGTGAAGTAGTCCATCTGCGTCTGCCGGCCGTAGTCCTCGCTCTTCGCATCGTCCGCGATGAAGACGAAGTAGCTGCACATGGCGCGTCCGGGCTTGCGGCCCTGGCGCGCGCACGCTTCGCGATAGCTCTCGACCGCCTTGTCGAGGCCGCCGAATACCATGCCGGCGGCGAACGGCGCGTAGATGATGTTGAGGCCGCGCTTGGCGGCGATCTCGACGCTCGTCTTGGAGAACGAGGCGACGTAGAAGGGCAGCGGCTTCTGCACCGGCTTGGGCGTGATCGACATCTCCGGGATGTCGTAGAAGCGGCCCTTGTGCGACCAGGGCCCGGGCGAGTTCCACGCCTTGAGCACCACGTCGATGCCTTCCTCGAAGATCTCGGCGGAGGCCATGAAGTCGGCGCCGAAGGGCGCGTACTCCTTGCGGTCGTAGCCGCGCCCGGTGGCGAAATCGACCCGCCCGTTGGACAGCACGTCCAGCGTCGCCCACATCTCCGCGACGTGGATCGGGTGGTGCAGCGGCAGCACCGTCACGGCCGGGGCGAGCCGGATGTGCTTCGTTTGCGCAGCAACGTTCGAGAGCAGGAGGTCGGGGCGGGAGTTGACCCCGAGCGAGTCGAAGTGATGCTCGCCGATCCAGGCCGAGTGCATGCCGATCCGGTCGGCGAGGATCGCCTGCTCGCGGATCTCCAGCACGAACTGATTGGCCGAACGCGGGTTGTTCGGGTAATGGTTGTCGCTCAGGGTGAAGTAGCCGAATTCCATAGCGCAGCAATATACTCGCGCCCAGAGGAGGAGCAAGCATGAGAATCGAACGGCGCCGCGCGCTCGCGGCGGGAGCTGCGCTTCTTTCGTCCCTGGCCTTGCCGGCGGCCCGCGCGCAGGGCAGGCCGATCCGCATCGGCAGCTCGCTGCCGCTCACCGGGCCGCTCGCCTCGCTCGGCATCATCCACAAGGTGACCGGCGAGATCTACGTCGAGAACCTGAACCGGCGCGGCGGCCTGCTCGGCCGCCCGGTCGAATGGGTGCTGCGCGACGACCAGTCGAAGCCCGAGCTGACGCGCACCATCTACGAACAGCTGATTACCGCCGACAAGGTCGACCTGCTGCAGAGTCCCTATGCGACGGCCAACATCCTCGCTGGCATGGGCGTCGCGCAGCGCTACGGCAAGCTGCTGCTGCACACCTCGTTCGGCATTCCGCGCCTCGCCAAGTACGACATGCAGTTCCCGGTCTCGGGCAGCGCCTTCGACCCGGAGAACGTGTGGCCGAACCTGGTCTTCGATGCGGCGGCGAAGCTGCCCAAGCCGCCGAAGACGGTGGCCATCGTCACGAGCAAGTTCCCCTCGGTGCACTACATCTCGGGCGGCGCGCGCGAGGTGATGAAGAAGCGCGGCCTGCAGCTCGTGCTCGACATCGAGTACGAGTTCGGTAACCGCGACTTCGGCCCGATCGCGAGCCGCGTCAAGGACGCGAGCCCCGACTTCCTGTGGGGCGGCACCAACGGCATCGATCCGGTGTTGATGCTGGAGGCGATGAAGCGCATCGACTACCGGCCGCCGGCGCAGGTGCACCTTTTCCCGGCGCCCGGACCGATGCTCAAGGTGCCGGAGGCGCAGGGCGCGCTTGCGCTGACGACCTTCGAGCAGCACCCGCCCTTCACCGACGATCCGGCGATCGCCCAGTTCGTGAAGAGCTACGGCGAGCGGGCGAAGGAGGCGGGCATCCCGTACACCGCGGTCGACCTGCAGTCGGCCATCATGTACGCCGCCTGGCAGGTGCTCGAGGCCGCGGTGACGGCAACGAGGAGCTTGGACGACAAGACGCTCGCCGCATGGCTAAAGAAGAGCCAGGTGAAGTGCCTCTTCGGCACCCTGCGCTGGGACGGTCCGCAGAATTACGTCGAGGGCCGGGACCTCTACAAGATCAAGCAGCTGCAGCAGGGCCAGTGGAAGGTGGTCTACCCCGACGAATGGTCGGCTCCAGGCGCCAAGATGATTTGACGAACTCGGAGCATCGCTAATGCCGAGCGCGACGCTGCTCGGGCAGTCGCTGCTTTCGGGCATCTTCATCGGCGCGCTGTACGGGTTGCTCGGGCTCGGCCTGTCTCTCTCGTGGGGAATGCTGCGCCAGGTGAACCTGGCGCATTTCGCGCTCGCTTTCCTCGGCGGCTATCTGACCTTTCAGCTGTCCGGGCGCCTCGACCCGTTCCTTACGCTCGCGCTCACGGTACCGCTGTTCTTCGTCGCCGGCATGGCGCTGCATTGGTTCCTGTCGCGCTATGCGCCGGACATGCTGAACACGCTGCTCGTCACCTTCGGCCTCACCATCATCATCGAGGCCGGCATCCAGTGGATCTGGACCGCGGACTTCACGCGCATGGAGAGCCGCTACGGCGACCTGCGCTGGAAGGTGGGCGCGTTCTATTTTCCCTTCACGGAGCTCGTCACGCTCGGGCTCGCCATGCTGCTCTGCGGCGCGATGTGGGCGCTCATCCGGTTCACCGACTTCGGCCGGGCCGCGCGCGCCATGACCGAGGACGCCGCCATGGCCGCCGCTTTCGGCGTCAACGAGAAGCGGCTGGGCTACGTCATCTCCGGCCTCGCGGCGGCATTCGCCGCGGTCGCTGGCCTGTGCCTCGCGCTCACCCACACGCTCGCGCCGGTGCAGATCTATGCCTGGATGGGCGTGGTGTTCGCCGCCGTGATGATCGGCGGCCTGGGCAGCGCGCTCGGCCCGCTGCTCGCGGGCCTGCTCATCGGCGTGAGCGAAGCGCTGACGATGGCGGTGACCGCGCCGACCTGGGCGCCGCTCGTGTCGTTCTCGCTGCTCATCGCCATCATTCTCTTCCGGCCGGCGCGGTTCTGATGCGCGCCGCCGCGTGTTTCGCCGTCCTCGCCGCCGGGCTCGCGGCGATCCCTTTCCTCGGCCTGCCGGCGTTCTACGAAACGTTCCTCTACCTGCTGCTGCACGCCGTCGTGCTCGCGACCTCCTGGAACATCCTCTCCGGCTACTCGGGCTACTTCTCGTTCGGCCACGGCGCGTTCTTCGGCGCCGGCGTCTACACGACCGCGGCGCTCGTCGCGCAGTACAACTGGAGCTTTCTCGCCACGCTGCCGCTTGCCGCCGCGGCGGCGGCGCTGCTCGGGCTGGGACTGGGAGCCGCCGTGTTTCGCGTGCGCGCGCTGCGCGGCGAGCTGTTCGCGCTGTTGACGCTCGCTATCACCTTCGTGCTCGCTACCCTCATGCTGAATACCGTGGACGGCGGCCCCGGCATCCAGGTGATGGCCGACATCCCGAAGCTGGCGCCCACGCCGTCGGGCACGCTCTACCTGCTCGTGCTCACCATCGCGGTCGCGACGCTGTGGATCGCCTACGCGGTCTTCGGCTCGCGCTTCGGCACCGGGCTCTTCGCCATCCACGACGACGAGGACGTCGCCGAGGTGATGGGCGTGCCGACCTACCGCTTCAAGCTTGCGGCGTTCTGCCTCTCCTGCGCGCTCGCCGGCCTCGCCGGCGGCCTGCATGCCGTGTTCGTCTCCTACGTCACCGTCGCCGAGACGTTTTCCGTCGCGCTCGCGGTGAACGTCGTGCTGATGGCCGCCCTCGGCGGCACGCGCCACTGGCTCGGACCGGCGATCGGCGCGATCGTCATCACCGCGCTGCTCTACGGCTTCACCGCCGGCCAGGCGCCGGTCCTCGGCCGCGCGACGGTCGGCGCGATCCTCATCGCCGTAATCGTGCTGATGCCGGAAGGCATTGTCGGCCGGATTCTGAAGCGTCGGCGCGGCGCGCGCATCCCGCGACCTCTCTCCGTAATGGAGTCTGCAGCAATTCGGGCTGCGTCCCCGAATTGCGGAGCAGGCGAGCCGATTCTCATCGCGCGCGACGTGAGCAAAGCGTTCAAGGGCGTGCAGGCGCTCGGCGACGCCAGCCTGGACGTGCGACGCGGCGAGATCCTGGGGCTGGTCGGGCCGAACGGCTCTGGCAAGTCGACCTTCATCAACGTAGTGAGCGGGCATTACCGGGCCGACGGCGGCTCGGTGCTTTTCGAAGGCGAGGAGCTGGTCGGCCGGCCGGCGCACCGCATCGCGCGCGCCGGGATCGCGCGCACCTACCAGATCCCGCGACCGTTTCCCCACCTCAGCGTGCTCGAGAACGTCGCGGTGCCGCCGATGTTCGGCCAGGTGGCGATGGATCGCGGCGCGGCGCAAGCGCAAGCCTGGCGCTGGCTCGAGTTCACGCGCCTTGCCGACAAGGCGCATCGCTTCCCGGGCGAGCTGAACCTGCACCAGCGCAAGTTCCTGGAGCTCGCGCGCGCGCTTGCCTCGCGGCCGAAGCTGCTGTTTCTCGACGAAGTACTTTCCGGGCTGGCGCCGGGGGAGATGGACGACGCGCTCTCGCTGGTGCGCGCGATCCGCGACCAGGGCGCGACGATCGTACTGGTCGAGCACGTTATGCGCGCCGTCATGGAGCTCGCCGACCGGGTCGTGGTGCTGACCTACGGCAAGGCGATCGCGGCCGGCGCGCCGCGCGAGGTGATGGCGAATCCGCTGGTAGTCGATGCCTACCTCGGGACGGCGCATGCTTGAAGCGAGGAACCTGCGCGTGAGCTACGGGGGTGCGCCCGCCGTGGACGGCGTGTCGCTCGACGTGCCGGCGGGCGGCCTCGCCGTCGTGGTCGGCCCGAACGGCGCGGGCAAGACGACGCTGATCAACGCCATCGCCGGCGTGCACCGCATCGACGCGGGCGAGCTCAGGCTCGACGGCCGGTCGCTGGCCGGCGTGGCGCCTTACCTCTTCTGCGCGCACGGGGTGGCGCTGGTGCCCGAGGGGCGGCGCCTCTTCACTACGCTCACCGTGCGCGAGAACCTCGAGCTCGGCGCCTACCGCCGCCCCGGACGCGCCCGGGTGCTGGAGGAAGTGCTCTCCTTCTTCCCGGCGCTCGAGGCGAAGCTCGGCGCGCCGGCCGGGACGCTCTCGGGCGGGCAGCAGCAGATGGTGGCGCTCGGCCGGGCGCTGATGGCGCAGCCGAAGCTGCTGCTGCTCGACGAGCCGTCGCTCGGCCTCGCGCCGCTCGTGGTCGCCGAGATGTTCCGCCTGGTGCGCGCCATCCATGCCCGGGGCGTCGCGGTGCTGCTCGTGGAGCAGAACGCCGCGGCGGCGCTCGACCTCGCGACCCGGGCCTACGTGCTCGAGGAAGGCCGCATCGTCGCCGAGGGCCCGCCCGGCGAACTCGCCGGCGAGCCGCGCATTCGCCGCGCATATCTCGGTCTAAACTAGGCGCCGATGGCACACAAAGTCACTCTCAAGCCGAGCGGCCACGCGTTCGAGGTCGCCGAAGAGCAGAACATCCTCCAGGCCGGGCTCGACGCGGGCTACGAGCTTCCCTACAGTTGCCGGGCGGGCACGTGCCGCACCTGCAAGGGCATCATCCGGGAAGGCAAGGTGGATTACGGGCGAGTGCATCCCACCTATCTCTCGGAAGCCGACAAGGCGAACGGACACGTGCTGCTCTGCCAGGCCAAGGCGCTCTCCGACCTGGTGATCGAGGTGAAGGAACTGCACGGCCTCGGCGGCATCCGGCCGCGCAAGATTCCGTGCCGGGTCGAGCGCCTCGAGAAACCGGCGCCCGACGTGGCGGTGCTCGGGCTGCGCTTGCCGATGAACGAGAACTTCCGCTTCGTCGCCGGGCAGTACATCGATTTCCTGCTGAAGGACAACCAGCGGCGCAGCTACTCGATCGCCACCGCGCCCAAGGCCGAGGGCGTGACCGCGCTCGAGCTGCACGTGCGCCACACGCCGGGCGGGCTGTTCACCGACCACGCGTTCAGCACGCTCAAGGTGCGCGACCTGCTTCGCTTCGAGGGGCCGCTCGGCACCTTCTACCTGCGCGAGGACTCCGACAAGCCGATCGTGCTGGTGGCGAGCGGCACTGGCTTCGCGCCGATCAAGGCGATCTGCGAGCACGCGTTCGCGAAGAAGATCAACGAGAAGCGGCCGATGACGCTCTATTGGGGCTGCCGCGCCAAGCGCGATCTCTACATGCTCGACGTGCCCGCGGCCTGGAGCGCGCCCAACTTCAAGTTCATCCCGGTGCTTTCCGATCCGACGCCCGAGTGCCGCTGGGCCGGCCGCACCGGCTTCGTGCACCGGGCGGTGATGCAGGATTTTCCGGACCTTGCCGGCCACCAGGTCTACGCCTGCGGCGCGCCGGTGATGGTCGACGCGGCGCGCCGCGATTTCAGCGCTGCCTGCAGGCTGCCGGCCGACGAGTTTTTCGCCGATTCTTTCCTGACCGCGGCCGACGTCGCCCCGGCCGCTTCCACTGCCTAGGAGGAGCGCATGTCCCAGACCCGCGAAATGATCCGCGACGGCATCGCCGATGCCAGGACGGAGAAGTCGATCGTCAAGCCCTTCGTGCTCTCGCACGGCACGATGGAGGTCTACAACCTAAAGGAGTCGCGCAAGTTCTACGAGGAGTTCCTCGGCCTCGAGTGCGTGCGCCACGCGAAGCCCGCGATGGTGGTGCGCTGCGGCCTCAAGTTCCACATCGTCGCGGTCGAAGTCGGCGAGAATGTGCACCCCGTGAACGTGCTCAACCACTGGGGCATGGACGTCGGCAGCCGTGAGCAGGTCGACGAGGCGCACCGCAACGCGATCAAGCACAAGGACAAGTACAAGATCCGCCAGGTGCTGGATCCGGTGCTGCAGCACGGCGTGTACTCGTTCTACTTCGAGGACCTCGACCACAACTGGTGGGAGATCCAGCACTATCCCGGCTTCCAGAACGAGGACCTGTTCGACTTCGGCGACCGCTTCGACATGGAAGAAGGCGCGGAGATCGGCGAGCTGAAAGAGCTCGACATCAAGACCACGGCCTGACGGTGCCGTCGCGCAGGCGGTTCCTGGGCGCCCTGGCGGCCGCGGGTTTCATTCCCGGTTGCACTTTCATGAGAAGCGAGAAAGCCGCGGCGCTGATCGACACGCATCACCACTTCTACGCGCCCGAGTACCAGAAGGCCTGGCTCGCCTGGGAGGAGAAACGCCACCTGCCGCACTTTCCGAGCCAGCTTGCCTGGACGCCGGCGCGATCGATCGAGGCGATGGACCAGGGCGGCGTGCAGACCGCGATGCTCTCGCTCGCTTCCACGCCAGGGGTCTGGTTCGACGCCGGCGCCGCGGAGGCGGCGCGCATGGCGCGGCTGTGCAACGAGTACGGCGCGCAGATGGTGCGCGACCATCCCGGACGCTTCGGCCTCTTCGCGACGCTGCCGATGGTGGAGGTCGACGCCTCGCTCAAGGAGATCGACTACGCGCTCGGTACGCTGCAGGCCGACGGTTTCGGCCTGCAGACCAACTACGGCGACAAGTGGCCGGGCGACCCCGCGTACCGGACGATCTTCGAGGAGCTGAACCGCAGGAAGGCGCTCGTCTATTTCCATCCGCTGGTGGCGAGCTGCTGCGCGCGGCTTTCGGTGGGCACGTTCCCCGCGGTGATCGAAGTGCCGCACGACACGACGCGCGCCGTGGCGAGCCTGCTGCTTTCCGGGGCGTTCGCCCGCTACCGCGACATCCGCTGGCTCTTCTCGCACGCTGGCGGCACGGTGCCGATGCTAGCCGGGCGCATGGACTACTTCTTCCGCAATCAGAAGAACATCGCGGAGATCGGGCCGCAGGGCGTCGAGGCGGAGTTCCGCCGCCTCTATTACGACACCGCCAACGCCACGCATCCCGCATCGATGGCGGCGCTGCTGAAGCTCGTTCCCGGCTCGCAGGTCGTCTTCGGCAGCGACTATCCCTATGTGCCGATCGCCGAGCAGGCCGGCGCGCTGCGCAGCCTCGGCCTCGACGCCGACCTCATTGAAGCCATCGAAAGCGGCAACGCCCGCCGACTACTCGCAAGGAGCGCATGAAAACCAAACCGGTCCTCACCCAGGAAGACTGCGCGAAGATCACCGCCGCCGGCCAGGCGGAGGCGCGCAAGAACAAGTGGAACGTCACCATCGCCATCGTCGACGACGGCGGCCACCTGCTCAGCCTGACCCGCATGGACGGCACCGCGCCGGTGACGGCGGAGATCGCCACGCTCAAGGGCCGCACCGCGGCGGTCTCGCGCCGCTCGACCAAGGTGAGCGAGGACCGCATCGCCGGCGGCCGCGTCGCGCTCGTCAAGATGCCGGGCGTGCCGGTGCAGGGCGGTGTGCCGATCATGGTCGAAGGCCAGTGCGTCGGCGCGGTCGGCGTCTCGGGAGTGCAATCGCACGAGGACGAGCAGGTATGCAACGCCGGCATCGCCGCGCTTTCATGAATCGCAGAAAGCTCCTGCTCGCGAGCGGTGCCGCGCTCGCTGCGCCATGGACGGCATTCGCGCAGACGACGAACAAGAATCTGAAGATCGTCGTGCCGTTTCCCGCGGGCGGCGGCACCGATGTGCTGGCGCGCATCATTGCGGAGAAGCTGCGCGGCAACTATGCGCCGGTCGTGCTGGTCGAGAACCGCGTCGGCGCTTCCGGCCGCACCGGCGTCGAGGCGGTGAAGAACGCCGAGCCCGACGGCACGACGCTGCTGTTCACGCCGGATTTCCTGCTCACCGTCTATCCCCACGCCTTCAAGAAGCTCTCGTACGACCCGCTCAGGGACTTCACGCCCATCGCGCTCGTCGCGCGCTCGGCGCTCGGGTTGGCCGCAGGACCCGGTTTACCGTCTTCTGTCGCTTCGGTGAAGCAATACGTGGAATGGGCCGGGGCAAATCCGAAGCATGCGTTCGTCGCCGACACCTCGCCCGGCGGCACGCCGCACTTCGTCACGGTGATGCTCTCCCAGGCTTCCGGCGTCGCGCTCACCCCGGTGCACTACAAGGGCGGGGCGCCGGCGCTGCAGGATCTCGTCGGCGGGCAGGTGCCGGTGAGCGTCAATCCGCTCTCGGAGCTGCTGCCGCAGCTGAAGAGCGGCAAGATCCGCATCCTCGCGGTCACCAGCCCGGAGCGCTCGAAGTTCCTGCGCGACGTGCCGACGATGAAGGAATCCGGCTATCCGTCGATCGCCTTCTCGGCCTGGCTCGGCTTCTTCGCGCCGGCGCGCCTGCCGCAGGACGTGGTGAAGCGACTGGCGAACGGCATCGCCGACGCCACCGCTTACGGCGACGCGCAGCAGAGCATCCTCAAGTTCGCGATGGAGCCGGCAGCCATGACGCCGGTCGGCTTCGCCGCGCAGCTCAAGGCGGACCTCGAGCGCTGGGGGCCGATCGTCAGGGCCTCCGGCTTTACCGCCGAGGATTAGCCTCCACGAGGTCGACGCAGCGCAGGAACACCGCGTCGGGCGGATGCCCGCGGCCGTTCAGCCAGTCCTCGACGCGCGCGACCGGGACGCCGAGCCAGGCGGCGAGCTTGTGCTCGCCGCCGAGGATCACGCAGGCGTCGTGCAGCGTGCGGACGTAGATGTGCGAGTTTTTCGACTTGGAGGGGCAGATGTCTTGCATCGCGCGATCATGCCCGGAGATTCCCGACAGGCGCGTGTAGGGCAGACTCTGATTTCCTGTCGCTCCGCCGACGACATCCTGGCCTAGATTCGCTCGAACGCGACGTCCTTCATCGAGCCGGCAAAACCGTAGAACACCTCGTGCACCTTGTTCCAGGTCTTGAGCGACTTCATGCCGCGGTACCAGCGCTCGAGATTCGGATAGGCGGCGAAGTCGCAGCGGATGAATTCCGCCAGGCTGACGAACGACGCGCCGAAATAGTCGGCGATGGTGATGCGATCGCCGCACAGATAGCTCTTCTTCGGCCCGATCAGGTTCTCGTCGAGCACCTTCATCCAGCCCTTGGCGCGCTCCTTCGCCCAGGCGAGGGTGCCCTTCTGCAGCTCGTCGCTCGGCCGCTTGTGCGTCGGGAAGATCTGCGGATAGACGAACCCGTAGGCGAGGTCGCGGCAGAGCTGGGTGTTGATCCAGTCCATCACTTCGTTCACCTTGGCGCGCGCCTTCAGCTCGCTCGGATAGGCCGGCGACTGGAAGCGCTCGGCGAGGTACTTGAGGATCGCCGAGCTTTCGGTGAGGCGGAAGTCGCCGTCCTCGAGCACCGGCACGAGGCGGCTCGGGTTCACCGCGACATATTCCGGCTGGTAGTGCTCGCCCTTCATCAGGTCGACGACCTGGAACTCGACCGGCAGGCGGTTCTCCTCGCAGAACAGCATCAGCGGACGGCTGGTGGTCGAGACGGGGTGGTAGTAGATTTTCATGCGCGCCTCCTCCTTCAGGGGGGAGAGCATCATAAATGAAAGCGCGCATCACGCTCATCACCCTCGGCGTCGACGACCTGGAGCGCGCGCTGCGCTTCTATCGCGAAGGCCTCGGCTGGAAGACGGAAGGAATAGTCGGGCGGGAATACGAGCACGGCGCCGTGGCGTTCTTCGACCTGCAGCCCGGATTGCGCCTCGCGCTCTGGCCGCGGGCGAGCCTCGCGCATGACAGCGGTCTTCCGGTTCTTGGCTCCACGGGGTTCTGCCTCGCTCACAACGTCGCGTCCAAGGCGGAGGTGGACACGGTGATGCGGGAAGCCGGCGGCGCAGGGGCGCGCATCGTCAAGCCGGCGCAGCAGACGTTCTGGGGCGGCTACGCCGGCTACTTCCAGGACCTCGACGGCCACCTTTGGGAAGTCGCCTGGAATCCGGCCGTCATCCCGGCAGACCGAGGATGAGCATGGCCGCCACCGAGGCGGCCATCACGACGACGGCGACCCAGCCGAGCGCCCGCAGGCGGCGCGTGATGACGAACGGTCCCATGACGTCGGGCTTCACGGCGAGCAGCATCATCACCGCCATGATCGGCACTGCGACGGCGCCGTTGATCACCGCCGCCCAGATGAGCACCTTCATCGAGTCGACGCCGGTGAGGTCGATCGCCACGCCGACGATGGTGGCGATGCTCAGCACGGCGTAGAAGCCGCGCGCCTCGGCGAGCTTGAGGCCGAGGCCGATCGGCCAGCGAAAGCTCTCCGCCACCGCGTACGCCGCCGAGCCCGCAAGCACGGGAACGGCGAGCAGTCCGGTGCCCATGATGCCGGCGGCGAAGAGCGCGAAGGCGAGCTCGCCGGCGAGCGGCCGAAGCGCCGCGGCGGCCTGCGCGGCGCTGTCGATCTGCATCACGCCGGCGCCGTGCAGCGTCGCCGCGGTGGTGAGCATGATGCAGAACGCGATCAGGTTCGAGAACATCATGCCGATGTAGGTGTCGACCTTGATGCGCTGCAGGTGCTCGTCCGCCTGCCCCGGCGCCTCGCGCAGCGGCTCGTGGCCCGGGGTCGCGCGCTGCTCCTCGACTTCCTGCGAAGCCTGCCAGAAGAAAAGGTACGGGCTGATGGTCGTGCCGAGCACCGCGACCAGCATGCCGACATAGTCGGGCTTCCAGAGGAGCTGCGGCACCAGCGTGTCGCGCAGCACGCGCACCGGGAAATGCACCACCAGCACCGTGCCGACGTAGGCGAACAGCGCGAGCGTCAGCCACTTCAGCACCGGCGCGTAGCGGGGGAAGGGGATGAAGATCTGCAGGGTGAGCGAGAGCAGGGCGAAGAAGACGATGTAGATCGAGCTGTTGCCGCCGGCGACGAGCACCAGCGCATCGCCCATCGCCCCGAGGTCCGCCGCGACGTTGATGGTGTTGGCCGCGACGAGCAGCCCGACGATGAGGTAGAGGAGCGGCCGCGGATAGTGGTCGCGGATGTTGGCCGCGAGCCCGTGGCCGCTCACCCGCCCGATGCGCGCGCTCACCACCTGGATGCCGATCATGAGCGGCGTGGTGAGCGCGACCGACCAGAGCAGGCCGTAGCCGAACTGCGCGCCCGCCTGCGAGTAGGTGGCGATGCCGCTCGGATCGTCGTCGGCGGCGCCGGTGATGAGGCCCGGCCCGAGCTTCTGCAGGAGAGGGACTTGCGCGCGTTGCGTTTGCATTGTTCTTCTTTCGGCTATAGCTCGAAGTGTAGCCGCAGGTTGTACGTATTCGCCGGGCCGCGGTCCTTGTTGTAGCCCGGATTGCCGATGCGCTGCCAGTCGGCGCTGAGCCAGGCGCCGCGAAAGGCATTGAAGCTGTAGAAAGTCTCGACGATATGCTCGCTCGCGTAGCTGAGCCGACCATCGCCGAGGAAGAAGCCCTGACCGCCGGCGGCGAGGTAATCCCGGTGCGCGCTCGAGAGCCCGTTTACGTAGGCGGCGACGCCGAGCGTGTCCTTCGGCCGTTGCCACTGCATGCCCTTCACGAGCACGCCGGCGGCCAGCGAGCGATCGATCTCGCTGAAGGCATAGGTTTCGGTCTTGCCGTCGTTCCATCCCGCGCGGGCGTACACGCCCACTGCTTCGGTCATCTCGACTTGCGTGCCGATCCCGACGCCGTTCTTCGATTGCAGATGGCGTACCGACGCGACGTCGGGCGGGGCGGACGCGCTCAAGGCGTCGCGAAAGGCTCCCGCGTTCACGCGATTGCGAAAAGCGAGCAGGCGGAGCGTCGCCTGGCGCCCGGAAAGCGCGTAAGGCCGCTCGAGCTCGATCGCCTCGCCGTAGTGCGTGGCGATATCGCGGTTCAGCGTCATGCCGTTCGATTCCTTCGGCATCAGGAAACGCCCTGCGCGCACGGTCCAGCGCGAGGTGACGTACTGCCCGGCGACGCCCCACGTGTAGCCTCTTGCGTCCGCCGGGTAGTCCCAGGCGCCGTAGGTCGTCGACGCCCAGTTCAGGAACTGCGTGCGCGGGTCGCGGCTGTACTGGACGGAATCGAAGACGTCGAGCACCGAGAAGTTGCCGGCGGTGAGGACGAAACGCCGGCCGGCGTAGTCGGTTTTCACCTGGTTCGCGTCGGAGGGCGAGGGCGCTATATCCGGGGCGAGGTTCCACGTCTTGCGTACGAACGCGCGCGCGCTGTACCCCTGCAGCTCGCCGCTGGAGGTGCGCTGGTTTTCGCCGTTGGTGAAGCCGCCCAGGCCCTGCAGGCCAGAAAGCGCCTCGCCCTGCACGAACTCCGGATTGAAGTACGCCTCCCAGCCGTCGCCGAGCCGGGCACCGAGGAAGAGCGTCGCCGAGAACGAGTAGCCGTACTCGCGCTGCGGCAGCAAGCTCTTCGGGCCGGTATAAGGCGCCTCGAAGGCCGGCTTGAACTGCCGCACGTACGTCGTCTGCGCATGCGCTTCGAACCCGGGCTCCGCCCAGACTCCCCGGGCCGAGATGCTCGCGAGGCAGGCGAGCGCGAGGCGACGCAGCACCGTCGGGTTCGGTCCCTTGAGCATGTCGATTCCTCGGCGGCTGCTGCAGACGCGCGCTGTCTCGTGCGATCGCGAGACAGCGGCAGGCGGAACGTCCTACAACCTGAAGCTGACCTCGCTACGGCGATCCCTGAGCGCTGTTCGGCTAGGGCAGCTATCCAACGAACTCTCCGGCGAAAAAAGTTGCGCGGACGATAGGCTCGCCATAGAACCCCGTCAAGAAAAGATTGGCGCTCTGCGCGCGATTGCAGCTTGCGTGCGGCTCGCCCGCGGCTTGCACCGAGAAGTCGCCGAGCTTTCGTATTCCTTTCGTTTTTCAAGCACTTAAAAGCACTTAGAATCCCCGGCCCTGCGCTCTCTTGCTCTTCTGCTGCTGCTTGTTGCCGCGCTGCCTGACGTCGCCGCCGCGCGCGATCTCACGCTCGCCGAGGCCGAGGCGCTGCTCGTGCAGAAGAACCGCGAGCTGCAGGCGGCGCGGCGCAACGTCGAGTCGGCGCAGGCGCAGATCCTGATCGCCGGCGCGCGGCCGAACGCGACGCTGTCGGTCAACTCGACGAGCATCAACGATGCGAACACGATCGACGGGCAGAAGCGCACCGCCGACACGATCTTCCGCATCGACCAGCCGTTCGAGCGCGGCAACAAGCGCGAGCTGCGCCTCGACGCCGCGTCCGGTCTGCAGCGCGCCTCGCGCGACGATTTTCTCGACGCGCTGCGCCAGAGCCTCGCCGCGCTTCAGGGCGCGTACTTCGACCTGCGCCAGGCGCAGGAGAAGGCCGACACGCTGGCGCAGAACGCCGAGCTCTACCTCGGCACGCTCGACGCCGCGCAGCGCCGCCTCCGGGCGGGCGACCTCGCGCCGGCGGACGTTGCCAGGGTGGAGGTCGACTACGAGCGCGCGCAGAACGACGCACGCGGGGCCCGCGCCGAGCTCGCCCGGGCGCAGATCGCGCTCGCCTACATGATCGGCGACGAGGCCGAGGCCGCCGAGCTGCGGGCGGTCGATCCCTGGCCCGCGCCCGAGCGCGCCGATGCGGCGGCGGTCGAGCAGGCGATCGAGGCGCGGCCGGACGTCATCGCGGCGAAGGAGCGTGTGCAGGCGGCCGAGAAGCTGCGCGACCTTGCCAGGGCGCAGCGCACGCGCGACGTCACTATCGGTACGCAATACGAGCGGTGGATTCCCGGCGGTGGCGTGGCGACCCAGGCGGTCGGCGTCGGGGTATCGGTGCCGCTCTTCACCGGCTACGATTTTTCCGGCGATATCCAGAAGGCGGAAGTCGACCGCTACGCGGCCATCGACGCGCTCGAGCGCGCCCGCGCCATCGCCGGCGCGGAGCTGCGCCGCGCCGCGGGAGACCTGAACGCCGCCGCGGACCGGCTCGAGCGCTTCGACCGCTCGCTTCTCGCGGCGGCCAACCGCAGCGCCGAAGCCTCCGAGTTCGCCTTCCAGCGCGGCGCCATCTCGGTGCTCGAGGTGCTCGACGCGCGGCGCACCCTGCGCGCGGTTCGTCTCGAGGCGCTCGCCGCCCGCAACGACTATGCGAAGGCGCTGGCCGCCTGGCAGGCCGCGCAGGCGACGGTGCAGTCCCTGGAGGCGCGGTGAAGCGCCTGCTCGTCGCCGTGCTCGCCGCCGCATTGGCTTCCTGCCAGGACAAGCCGAAGGAAGCGCCGCCGGCGCCTTCGGTCTCCGGCGACACGGTGGTCTTTCCGACGGGCAGCCCGCAGCTCGCGCAGATCGCCACTGCGGCGATCCAGCCGCGGCGCGAGATGACGATGCGCTTCAACGGCCGGCTGGTGTGGAACGAGGACCACACCGTGCGCGTCTTCGCGCCGTTCGGTGGCCGCGTCACCTCGATCGCCGTGCGTCCCGGCGACCGGGTGAAGGCGGGCGACACCCTCGCCGTGCTCGCCGCGCCGGAGCTCGGGGCGGCGCAGGCCGATGCGCGCAAGGCCGAGCAGGACGCGGCGCTCTCGAGGAAGAACCTGGCGCGCATCCAGGAGCTCTTCGACGCGGGCGTCGCGCCGGCGAAGGACCTGCAGGCGGCGCAGGCGGACCTGGCGCGCACCACCGCCGACCTCGAGCGAACCCGCGAGCGGCTCAAGCTCTATGGCAAGACCCGCGAGGATCAAATGAGGGTGGACCAATCCTTCCATCTGAAGAGCCCGATCGCCGGCGTCGTGGTCGAGCGCAACCTCAACCCCGGCCAGGAGGTGCGGCCCGACAGCCAGGGCGACCGCGGCCTGTTCGTGGTCTCCGATCCGTCGCGGCTCTGGTTCCTGCTCGACGTCGCGGAGAAGGATATCGGCCTGGTCAAGCCCGGCACCGAGGTGAAGCTCTCCACTACCTCGCTCGGCGACGCTCGTGCCGACGGCCGCATTGCCTACGTCGCCGAGCAGGTGGATCCCCAGACCCGCACCGTCAAGGCGCGCGGCACCGTGGAGGGCGCCGATCCGCGCCTCAAGGCCGAGATGTATGTCGTCGCCGAGGTCCGCTTGCCCGTGGAGAGTGGCTTCCTCGTGCCGCCGAGCGCGGTTTTCCTGCGCGGCGAGACGCACTATGTCTTCGTCGACGAAGGCGAGGGCCGCTACACGCGCCGCGCCGTCAAGGTCGGGCCGCTCAGCGACGACGGCCAGGCGGTGCTGAGCGGAATCGGCGAGAACGACAAGGTCGTCATCGACGGCAGCCTGCTGCTCGAGCACATCCTCGGAAGCAAAGGCTAGGTGATCCGGCGCATCGTCGCGTTCGCGCTGTACCAGCCGCTCTTCGTGGTGCTGGGCGTGCTGCTTTTCATCGGCGGCGGCCTTTGGGCCTACAGCAACCTGCCGGTCGAGGCGTTCCCGGACGTCACCGACACCCAGGTGCAGGTGATCACGCTTTTCCCGGGGCGCGCCGCGGAGGAAGTGGAGAAGCAGGTCACGGTGCCCCTGGAGGTCTCGCTCTCCGGATTGCCGGGCGCGGTGCGCATGTTCTCGCACACGCAGTTCGGCCTGTCGTTCGTCATCCTCACCTTCAACGACTCGGTGAACGGCTATTTCGCGCGCCAGCAGGTGGTCGAGCGGCTGCGCGAGGTCGATCTTCCCGACGGCGCGCAGACGCAGCTCGCGCCCTTCTCGACGGCGATCGGCGAGATCTACCGCTACCGGCTGAAGGGGCACGGCCAGGGGCCGCGCGAGCTTCGCACCTACGAGGACTGGATCGTCGAGCGGCAGCTGCGCCTCGTGCCGGGGGTCGCCGACATCACGACCCTCGGCGGCCTGGTCAAGCAATACGAGGTGCAGCCCGACCTCGCGCGCCTGCGCGACTACAAGGTCACGCTCGCCCAGCTCTCGCAGGCGATCCAGCGCGGCAACGCCAACGCCGGCGGCAGCTACGTCGAGCAGGGACGCCAGCAGTACCTGATCCGCGGCATCGGCCTTTTCACCGGGCCGGAGGACATCGAGAACGTCGTGGTGGCGGAGCGCAACGGCACGCCCATCCTGGTGAAGAACGTCGCGCGCGTGACGGTCGGCGCGGTGCCGCGGCAGGGCGTCGCGGGCCAGGACGACGAGGACGACGTCGTCACCGGCGTAGTGCTGATGCGCCGCGGCGAGAACCCGTCCGCGGTGCTGAAGGCGGTGAAGGCCAAGGTCGACGCGCTGAACGCGGGCGGCCTGCCGAGCGGCGTGAAGATCGTGCCGATCTACGACCGCACCTGGCTCATCGGCAAGACGCTCACCACGGTGTTCCGCAACCTGCTCGAGGGCGCGCTGCTCGTCTCCGCGGTGCTGTGGCTGTTCCTGGGAAATCTGCGAGCCGCCGCCATCGTGGCGATCACGATCCCGCTCGCGCTGCTCGCCACCTTCCTCGGCCTCACGTGGATCGGCATCCCGGCCAACCTGCTTTCCCTGGGCGCCATGGACTTCGGCATCATCGTCGACGGCGCGGTGATCGTCGTGGAGAACGTCTTTCGCATGCTCACTCGGACCGCCCCTCTGGACGACGCGGGACGCAAGAGCGCCATCCTCAAGGCCGCGGTCGAGGTGGGGCGGCCGACGCTTTTCTCGATGCTGATCATCATCGCCGCCCACATCCCGATCTTCACGCTGCAGCGCCAGGAGGGCCGCATCTTCGCGCCGATGGCCTACTCGGTCGTGTCGGCCCTCGTCGGCGCGCTCATCCTCTCGCTCACCCTGGTGCCGCTCCTCTGCTCGGTGATGCTGAAGAAGAACCTGCCGGAGGAGGAGAACTTCATCGTGCGCGGCGCGAAGCGGCTGTACGCGCCGGCCCTCGCCTGGGCGCTCGCCAACCCGAGGAAGGTCCTGAGCACGGCGGTGATCGCCCTTGCGGGCGGCCTCGCCCTGCTGCCGAGCCTGGGCACGGAATTCCTCCCCGAGCTGAACGAGGGCTCGATCTGGGTAAACGTCTTCCTGCCGACCAGCGTCTCGGTGACCGAGGCGCAGGCGCTGAACCGCCGCATCCGCGAGGCGATCCACAGGTCGCCGGAGGTGACGAGCGTGACCTCGAAGGCCGGTCGTCCCGAGGACGGCACCGACCCGAAGCTCATCAACATGGCCGAGTTCCTGGTCGACGTGAAGCCCGACGCGGAATGGCGCAAGGGCATGACCAAGCCGAAGCTCCTGGCGGAGATGAACGACGAGATCAGCAAGATCCCGGGCATCGAGCCCTCGTTCTCGCAGCCGATCCGCGACAACGTGCTCGAGTCGATCTCGCAGATCGACGGCCAGATCGTGGTCAAGGTGTTCGGCGACGACCTCGACCTCCTCAAGGAGGCGGCCTTGCACGTGCTGAAGCAGGTGCAGGGCGTGCCCGGGGTGGCGCGCGCCTTCGTCGACCGCCTGGGCGAGCTGCCGCAGATCCAGGTGCGCGTCGACCGGGCGCGTGCGGCGCGCTACGGCATCAACGTCGCCGACGTGCAGGACGTGATCGACAGCGCGCTCGGCGGCAAGGCGGTGACCCAGCTCTGGGAGGGCGAGCAGCGCTTCGCGGTGGCGGTGCGCCTGGAGGAGCAGGAGCGGCAGCTCACGCGGATGCAGGACCTGCTGATCGCCACGCCCGACGGCGCGTACGTGCCGCTCTCGGAGGTCGCCACCTTCCGCACCGTCGGCGGGCTGATGAACATCGCGCGCGAGGACGGCAAGCGGGTCTTCGCCATCGGCGTGTTCATCCAGGGGCGCGACATGGGCAGCGTGGTCGCCGACATGCAGGAGCGCGTGGCGCAGAACGTGACGCTGCCCGCGGGCTACAAGATCACCTGGTCGGGCGAGTTCGAGAACCAGGAGCGGGCGATGAAGCGCCTCGCGATCATCGTGCCGGTGTCGATCCTCATCATCTTTCTGCTGCTCTTCGACGCCTTCAAGTCCTTCGCCAGCGCCCTGGTGATCATCGCCAACATCCCGTTCTCGGTGATCGGCGGCATCCTCGCGCTGTGGCTCACCGGCATCTACCTGTCGGTGTCGGCGGCCATCGGCTTCATCGCCCTGTTCGGCCAGGCGGTGCTGAACGGCGTGGTAATGGTGACGCTCTTCAACCAGCTGCGCGCGCAAGGCGCGCCGCTCTCCCAGGCGGTCGGCGAGGGCGCCATGACGCGCCTGCGTACCGTGCTGATGACGGCGCTGCTCGCGAGCCTGGGCCTGCTTCCCATGGCGCTCTCGCACGGCATCGGCGCCGAGACGCAGCGCCCGCTCGCCGTGGTGGTGATCGGCGGCCTGGTCACCGCGACGCTGCTCGTGCTCTTCGTGCTGCCGGTGCTCTACGTCGTCGTGTCGCGCCGCTTCGGCGACATGAGCGAGGCCGATAGCGCCGCCGGCAAATAGAGTTGACGCGCCTTAGACTTGACGCGCCTGCAAGCTTCGAGACAGGTCGGTCCGTAGCTTTCCTGTAACCTTTCGGCCCACTTGCATTTTGCTGAGGGGGAGAGCGGTGAGGCATCGGCCGGCAGCGTTGCTGCTCAGCTTGAGCGTGCTGGCGCTGGCAGGCTGCGGCAAATCGAGCGAGCAGGCGGCGACCGGCGCGAGCCCGGCGCAGCCGGCGGCCGCGCGCGACCTCAAGTTGCCGGAGAGCTCGCGCAAGTTCCTCGTCATCGAGCCCGCCGGCGCCAGCGACAGCGCCTTCGAGCGCACCTATTTCGGCCGCACCGCCTTCCGCCCGAAGGCGCTCTCGGCGGTGACGCCGCTCTTCGCCGGCCGCGTCGCCTCGGTGTCGGTCGAGCCGGGGCAGGCGGTGAAAGCCGGCACGACGCTCTTCGTGATCGACAGCCCGGACGTGCTCGCGCTGCGCAGCGGCCTCGCCCAGGCCCGCCTCAAGCTGCAGCTCGCCGAGGAGGTGCTCGCGCGCCAGACCGAGATGGTGAAGCGCGGCGTCGGGCTGGAAGTCGAGCGCTTCGAGGCGGACATGAAGGCGCGCGAGGCGCGCAGCGAGCTCGAGCGCGCCGAGCGAAACGCGGCGCTCGCCGGCGGGGGCGAAGGCACCAAGGTCTACGTGCGCTCGCCGGTGACGGGGATCGTCGTGACGGTTAAGGCCACCGCCGGCGCCAGCGTGCAGGCCGGCGGCGAGCCGCTCGTCGAGGTGGGCGACCCGAAGGCGCTGTGGATCGTGGCCGACGTGCCCGAAGGCGAGACCGACCTCGTCGCCAAGGCGACGCGCGCCGAAGTGGCGATCGCCGCGCTCAACGTCCGGCTGCCCGGCCGGGTGGCCGGCATCGCGCCGAAGAGCGACGCCGAGACGCGCCGCACGCCGTTCTACGTCGAGCTCGAGGGCCGCCCGGACAGCCTGCGCGCGGGGCTGCTCGCGCAGGTCACCGTGTCGGGCGCGACCGGCCAGGCCGAGCTGACACTGCCCGTCACCGCGGTGCTGCTCAAGGAAGGCGGACGCCGCATCGTCTACGTTGAGGACGCGGCCGGCCGCTTCCTCGCGCGCGAGGTGGAGCTCGGCGACGAGCGCGGCGGCCGGGTGCGGGTGCTGAAAGGGCTGCAGCCGGGCGAGCGGGTGGTGATGCGCGGCGCGCTGCTCGTCGATCGCGAAGCCGAGCAGCTCCTGTAGATGCTCGAGAAGCTGATCGAGACGTGCGTGCACCGCCGCGTCGCGACGCTGTTCGCGGTGGCGCTGGTCGCCGCCTTCGGCGTGCGCGCCTACCTGTTCACGCCGATCGAGGCGTTCCCGGACGTCACCAACGCGCAGGTCACGGTGATCGCGCAGATGCCGGGCTACGCGCCCGAGGAGATCGAGCGCGCCGTCACGGTGCCGATCGAGCGCGAGCTGAACGGCACGCCGCGCACCATCCAGCTGCGCAGCGAGAGCCTGTTCGGCCTCTCGCTCGTCACTCTCACCTTCGACGACGACGCCGACCCCTTCACCTCGCGCATGATCGTCGCGCAGCGCATCACCGCGGCGACGCTGCCCGACGGAGTGGTGCCCGAGCTCGCCCCGGAGGCGACGCCGCTCGGCGAGGTGTACCAGTTCCGCGTCACGAGCGACCGGCACGACCTCTACCAGATGCGCTCCGAGCTGCAGTGGACGATCTCGCGCGTGCTGAAGGCGGTGCCGGGCGTCGCCGACGTGGTGTGCTTCGGCGGCTATCTCAAGGAAGTGCACGTGCGCCCCTATCCCGACCGGCTGCGCGCGCACGGCCTTACGCTCGGCGACGTGGCCGACGCGCTCGCCAAGACCAACATCAATGTCGGCGGCGGCTTCCTGCGCCACGGCGACCAGGAGCTCACCGTGCGCGGCATGGGGTACGTCAACTCGGTCGAGGACATCCGCCGCACGGTGCTCAAGACGCGAGAAG
>DASQYN010000678.1:0-4378 GCA_035639215.1 Burkholderiales bacterium | reverse complement strand
CCTCGTTCATTGCCAGGAACGAGGCAGCAAAGCCCCCGGTGGTCGCCAGGAACTTGCGCCGCGACATGCCGAGCTCTCTCGCCGCCCGCTCGGACAGCGCCTTCACGCGCTGCTCGACTTCTTTCTGCTTCTCGGTCTGCGGCACCGGCACGTATTCGCCGTTCGACACCATCTGCGTCGGGATCGGCAGCCGCTCGCGGTCGGCGTGATCGGCCGGCGCCAGGTGCTCGAGCTGCGCTTCGCTGAACCAGGAATCTTCTTCGCGGGTTTCCGGCTTCTTCGTCTCGCTCATCGCTCCTCCTCCTGAGAAGTCGATAACGCTACGCCGGAGCAGCGCGGCCATCCATTCGGATCGTTTGTAGAACTGATCGCCGCGCCTCATGAATCGGACCGGCGGCAAAAAAAGGCGCGCATTGCGCGCGCCACGACAGAACATCTGAAAAAATTGGACCCCCGCTTTCGCGGGGGCGACTCATCAACGCTTCCCTAGTCGAAAAATATCCAGGTGCCGATCGGATCCTGCTGCTCGAGGCCGGGCTTCGACCAGTCGCACACGCCGGTCGGGAAGATCGACTGCAGGCGCGCCCATTGCGCCGGCGTGAAGCTCGCCGCGTAATCGGTGGGCGAGAGCGGCTTCAGCTGGCACTTGACGATGTCCGCGGCGATGTCCGCGCCGGCCACTTCGCGCGGGAAGGAGTTGGTCGGATAGAGCGTGTTGCAGGTGGTGACCGCCTCCTGCTCGCGCACCTGGGGCTGCGGGATGAACACCGGCGTCGGGTCCTTGCTGTAGCAGCCCTCGACGAGGTCGGTGGGCTTGTTCTGCACTACCTTCTCGATCTGCGGAATGTCGCGCGTGTCGGCCTTGATCGCGGTGATCCAGCGGTCCATCTTCAGGATCGCGTCGCGCAGCAGCGGGTTGTTGTTGCTGTAGAGGCCGAAGCGGTTGTCGTTCACCCACATGACCTGGTTGTCGTGCCGGCCGTTCGCCTTGTCCAGGCGCTTGCGCATCGAGAACGAGTGGTAGCGGACATGGATGTCACCGCCGGGCAGCACGTCGTTGTAGTCGCGAAAGTCGATGATCGGCTGCGAGGCGAGGCCACCGCCGGCGTTGGTGAGGC
Source organism: Burkholderiales bacterium (assembly GCA_035639215.1). GTDB lineage: Bacteria > Pseudomonadota > Gammaproteobacteria > Burkholderiales > SG8-39 > SCGC-AG-212-J23. The sequence continues at coordinate 3,260 of DASQYN010000678.1, read as the reverse complement.
GCCCGGTCTGATAAGCGGCGCGCGCGGCGACGAGGTCCGCGACGCTGCGGCTCGGCACCTCGTTCGCATCCGCGTCGAAGCCGCCGATCTTCTCGTTCAGGTCGAGGAACTGGTCGACCGAGATCGTGCCGTCGTTCAGGACCTTGAGGCCGTACTGGATGCCGACGTTGTCGAGCGGTCGGCGGCCGAAGCCGGTAGCCGGGTCGCGGCCGTAGACGTTCACCGTGTGGTCGTGCACGGTGCAGCGCACGCCGGTCGGGTTGGTCGCCGGGTCGTAGCGCTGCGCGGTTGGCACCGAAGCGCAGCTCGTCGTGCCCGGGCGCGGGTCGATGCGGTGCGCGCCCACTTCGACGTTCGGCGCGGTCGCGTACTGCAGGAAGCCGGTGACGCGCCGCTTCTGTTCGTCGGTCCAGCCCATCGTCGCGCCGCGCGCGGTGAAGTAGTCGTCGAGCAGCCACGAATCGGTGATGAAATTGATGGTGGCGAAGCCGACTTCGGGGAACGAGCAGCCGGGGATGATGCCGTCGAGAAGCCCCGGGTAGTTGTCGGTGATCTGGTGCTGCGCGTACGAGCCGCCCGAGCAGCCCCAGCCCTGCGTGTGCGCCGGCACGCCGTAGCCCTCGATGAAGCGCTCCTTCACCATCGCCATGGTCTCGGTCGCGGTGAGGTCGTTGCAGTTGTTGCCGAAGACGTTGAGCGTGGAAGACGCGAGGGCGTAGCCCGAGGAGAGCATGAAGTTGTCGGTGACCCCGCCGGTGCTCCTGCCCTGCTGGTACCAGCCGCCGATGCAGCCGCCGCCAAAGGTGTAGATGAAGCGCTTGTTCCAATTCGCGGGCTGGTTGCTCCAGCTCGGCGAGGCCTCTTTCAGCGGGTCATGCAGCACGCTGATCTGGTAGATCGCGCGGTTGATCGTGCCGGTCTCCATGCGCACGATATACGGCACTGTCTTGCCCTGCGTGGTGGTCGCCATGACCATGTCGGCCGGGTAGGCGCTCGCGCCCGCCGGCCACTTGGTCAGGTTGTTGCCGGTGTTAGAGGTCGACTTGTAGAAGTAATCGACGCGGCGCGCGATCGAGCAGTTCGCATCCAACGGCGCGCCGAGGTTGCCGAGCCCGCCCGGCAGGTTGAAGCTCGCCGTGTCGCAGCGGAACGGCTGCTCGTGCGGACCGGAGAACATCGGTCCCTCGATCGGATAGTTGGTGAGCACGATGTCGGCGTCGGCGCGGCCCTTGCCCTGCACGTTGCCGCGCGGGTCGATCACCTCGAGCAGGTTGTCGCCGAGGCGCATTCCGGTGACGAGGCCGGTCAGCGTCTTAGTGGTGGCATTCACCACGAAGGCCGGGGTGATGTCGGCGCCGTTCAGCTTGATGCGCATGGCCGAGGCGGCCACGTTCTTCTTCACCGTCACGCGCACCAGCGCGTCGCCGCCGCTGATCGCGTCGGGCCGGCTGGAGAGCACCTCGACCGGAAACTGCGTCCAGCCGTGATGGCGCGGGTCGACGCCGTTGTGCGCCGTCTGCGCGGAAGCCAACGTCGCGGCCGCCAGGCACCACATTGCAAAGAATCGGGCTGCCATCGTTCTCATCTCATCCTCCTAATCGTTCGAGTTGTTCAGGCGATGCCGGTGTCGTAGACGATCTTGCCGTTGACGACCGTCAGCGCGGCGCGCGTGCGCCGCATGTCGGCATCGCTGACGCCGAAGAAGTCGCGGTCGAGGACCACCAGGTCGGCGAACTTGCCCTCCTCGATCGAGCCCATGTCGTTCTCGCGGTTGAGATACCAGGACGCGCCGCGGGTATACATGTGCAGCGCCTGCTGGCGCGAGATCTGCTGCCCGGGATTGACCTGCTGGCCGAGCACGTTCAGGCCGGTGCTCGCGTAATGCATCGCGTAGAACGGGTTGTGCGGCGCGATGTGCACGCCGTCCTCGTGCAGCGCGAGCGGGATCCCGCTCGCCACCATGCGCGGGTAGTACGGTCCGATCGGCTGCCCGTCGCTGCGCGGCACGCCGCTCAGCCACTTGAAGCCCGAGGCGGAGACGCCGCAGTTCAGCGCCTTCAGCCGGGCGAGCTGGTCTTCGGTCGCAACCTCCGCATGCTGCAGGCCCCAGCGCAGGTCCTTGATACCGAATTCGGCATCCATCGCCTCGTAGGTCGCCACTACCTGCTCGATGTTCCTCGTATCCGGAGCGCTGCCGGCTGCGGCCGGAATGCTGCCCGCCTGGGCGTTCTCGTTGCGCCAGCGCGCCTGCGCCACCAGCCGCTGCGCCTCGTACCAGACGCTGTAGTTGTTCGGGTTCACCGACTGCAGCGCGAAGACCGCGCCCCATTCGCCAATGCCGCCGGTGCGCACCATGTCGTTGCCGAAGAACGGGAACTGGTTCTTCAGCCGCTCGCGCAGCTCGGGCAGCTGGTCCTCGAGGTTCGGCCCGAAGCGGGCGTCGAAGCCCTGGTTGTGCAGGAAGTTGATCTGCAGACGGATGAGCGTGTGCTCCTCGCGGTTGAGCTGCAGCCACGCGTCGTACATGCGGTAGTGATTGAGCGTGAAGAGCGCGTCGGTCGGCTGCGGGTCGTAGAGCGCCGGATTGAGCGTGCCGTCCGCCCTGGCGACCAGCGTCTGGTCGAGCACCGCGGTGATGCCGACGCTCGCCGAATAGAGCTGCGCGTCGATCGCGCTTCGCTTCTTGTCGTCGAACGTCTGGCGGATGCGCAGGTGGTAGAGGGCGCGATTCGCCATGCTCGGGTTGCCGCCGACGAGCGTGCCGTCGGCGCCGACCACGCACGGTCCGGCGAGCGGAGAAACCACGGTCTCGAAGAACTGCTTGCCGAGCGTATTGGTGCGCGCCGGCCCGCCGCCGCCCTGGTACAGGAATACCGGCCGGTCGGGCACCGCGGCGTCGAGCTCCGAGAGGAAAGGCAGGCGCCGTTCGGCGAACATCGTCGGCGTGCCGGCGCCCATGGCGGTGATGAAGGCGCCCTCGGGCACATCGCCCCGCGCGCGGCGCGCGGCTAGGATCGCGCACACCTGCGCTACGTTGTTGGCGTTCTCCCATTCCGCGACGTGGTAGCCCGGCCGGTTGGCGAGGCTGACGAAGTGGGTATGGCTCTCGATCAGGCCCGGAACGACGGTTCGGCCGTGCAGGTTGATCACGCGCCCCCGGCCGCCGGGATGGCCGGCGTCGCCAACCGAGACGAAGCGGCCGTTGCTGATCGCCACCGAGCTGACCACCCGGTTGCGATCGTCCATGGTGTGGATGCGGC
>DASQYN010000677.1:0-7929 GCA_035639215.1 Burkholderiales bacterium | reverse complement strand
CAGCCGAGCGGCAATGCGACCGACTATCTCGAGTCGCACACGCCCGGCGGTACGCTGTTTTCGGTAGCGCCGGTCGACAGCACGTTCAACGACAGGGTGGCGACATGTCCCTTCCAGCACGTTTCCGCGCAGGGCGCGACGGTCACGTTCTGCAACTGAGGCGGCGCGCCTCGGGCTTCACGCTCACCGAGCTCGCCGTGGTGTTCACGGTGGTGGCGCTGCTCATCGGCAGCGGGCTGGTCACCTTCTCGGCGCGCATCGAGATACGCAACAGCGAACAGACGGTGAGCCGGCTCAACGCGGCGGCCGAGGCGATAGTCGCTTTTGCCATGGTCAACGGCCGCCTGCCGTGCCCGGCGCGCTACGTCGCGGCGGGCAACCACAGCGGCGGCCAGGAGAGCTTCTGCAACGCGGCGACCGGGACCTGCGCCGGCGCGGAGACGACGATCATCCAGGCGCACGGCAACTGCTCCAACTTCTACGATGGCTATGTTCCCGCCGCCGCGGTGGCCGCGGGACCGGCGGACAGCGACGGCTTCGCCATCGACGCGTGGGGCAACCGGCTGCGCTACGCGGTGGCGCGCGATAGCGTCGGCTGCGCCGTCGCGCCGCCCGCGGGCACGCGCGTCTGGACCTCCAGCGCCAACATGAAGACCTACGGCGTGGCGTGCCGCCCGGCCGACCTCGACGTCTGCGCGAACGCCGCCTGCACCAGCCGCACCCTCAACCCCCAGACCATCGCCTTCGTCGTCTTCTCCACCGGGAAGAACGGCGCCGTCGTCTCCGCGTACGGCGCGGACGAGGCCGCCAACACCGACGGCAACGCCGTGTTCGTCAGCCGCATTCCGAGCGACGCCACTTCGCCGGCCGGGTCGTTCGACGATCTCGTGGTGGTGCAGCCAGTGGCCGGTGTTTATGCGCGCCTGGTGGCCTCGGGCGTGATGCCGTAGCAAAACCTTGCTAAGGTGCGCACCTTCGTGCGCGCAAAGATTCCGCCCGGCGCGGCGGTCCTGATCCTGCTCTGCATCGCCACGACGTTCGGCTCCAACCACGTTGCGGCGCGGCTCGCCTTCGACCACGGCGCGAGCGTGCCGGCGGCGGTCGGCGTGCGCTCCGGCATGACGGCGCTCGCGCTGGTCGCTCTCCTCAGGCTGCAGAACGTCTCGATGGCGATGAGCCCCGGCACGCTCGCCCGCGCGCTCTTCGTCGGGTTGCTGGTCGCCGCGCAGAGCTTCTGCCTCTATTCGGCGGTGGCGCGCATCCCGGTCGCGCTGGCGCTGCTCTGCTTCGCGTCGTGCCCGATGCTCTACGTGGTCATCTCCTGGCTCGCCGGCAAGGACAAGCCGCCGCGTGTCGCGCTCTATGCGGCGCCGATCGCGCTGGTCGGTCTTGCCTTCGCCTTGAACGTACAGTTCGACAATCTCGGCGCTACCTGGTCGCAGCTCGGTATCGGAGCAAGCTTCGCCTTCGCAGCCGCGTTCTGCTTCGCCTTCGTCATGTACTTCAACGTGCACTGGCTGAAGGCCCTCGACGGCCGGCTGCGCACGTTCCTGATGATGGCCGTGACCTCGAGCGTGGTCCTCGCCGCCGGCGCGGCGAGCCACGGCCTGGCGCTGCCGGCCGACGTCATGGGCTGGCTCGGCCTCGCGCTCCTCACGGTGCTCTACGGCAGCGCCATCACGGCGCTGTTCATCGTGCTGCCGCGCATCGAGGGCACCGCGCCGACGATCGGCCTCAACTTCGAGCCGATCGCCGTGCTGGCGCTGGCGTGGATCTTCCTCGGCCAGGCGGTGAAGCCGCTGCAGATCTTCGGCGCCTTCCTGGTGGTCGGCGCGATCGCCTGGCTCGGCTCGGCTAAGCGCGGATAACCGAGGGATCGCCCGAGTAGAGCTTCGCCACGAGCGCCGCGCGCCGTTCCAGCACCGCGCGCTGGTTCATGTAGCCCTTGTCGGTGATCTCGTTCGCGTCGATCGAGGGCGGCTCGCTCATCACCAGCACGCGCCGCACGTGCGTCGAGGTGCCGCCTTCGCTGTTTAGCCTGCTCAACGCGGTCTTCAGTCTGGCAGCCAGATCGGGCGCGTCCTTCGCCGCCGCGCCGAGGAAGACGAGTGCGCCGATCTCGTCGCGGTCATGGCCGGTAATGACCGCGTCGGCGATCAGCGGATCAGCCGCGGCGATGAGGCGCACGCGCACCTTGCCGACGTTCACCCACGTGCCGGTGGAGAGCTTGAAGTCTTCGGCGACCCGGCCGTCGAAGACGATGCCCTGCGCCGGGTCGTCCGGGTCCGCAAAACGCACTGCGTCGCCGATGCGGTAGAAGCCTTCCTCGTCGAACGCAGCGGCGGTAAGGTCGGGGCGCTTGTAGTAGCCGGGCATGACGTTCGGGCCGCGCACCCGCACCTCGAGCTTGCCGGCCGAGGGCACGAGCTTCAGCTCGCAACCGGAGACCGGCAGGCCGATCACGCCCGGGCGCTCCATCGGGAAATGCACCGAAGTCGCGAGCGGCGAGGTCTCCGTCGAGCCCCAGGCCGAGAGCATGGCAAATCGATTCGCGCCTTCGGCGGCCGCCAATTTCTTGATGCGATCCCAGAGGTTCTGCGGCAGCGCGGCCGCGGCGTAGAAGAGCACGTCCAGCTCGCTGAAGAACTTCTTGCGCAGCGCCGCGTCGCGCTCGAGGAAGGGTAGCAGCAGGTCGTAGCCGCGCGGCACGTTGAAGTAGAGCGTGGGCGCGATCTCCGAGAGGTTCTTCACCGTCGTCTCGACGAGGCCGGGCACCGGCTTGCCGCCGTCGACGTAGAGGGTGCCGCCGTTCCTCAGCACCAGGTTGAAGTTGTGGTTGCCGCCGAAGGTGTGGTTCCAGGGCAGCCAGTCGAGCACCACCGGCGGCCGGTCTTCGACCAGCGGCCAGGCTTGCGCGAGCATCTGCTGGTTGGCGCAGAGCATGCGCTGGGTGTTCACCACGCCTTTCGGCAGGCCGGTCGAGCCCGAGGTGAAGAGGATCTTCGCCACCGTGTCCGGGCCGACCTTCACGTACTCCCGCTCGAGCGTCGATCCGGGATTGGTCTCGAGCAGCTCCTCGACCGGGGTGGACCTCGCGCCGACCGCGGCGAGCGCCGGCTCGAACTTCTTCGCATCGGCGGCGTAGACGAGCCCGGGATTGAGCAGCTCGAAGATGTACTTCAGCTTGCCGAAGTCCTTCGACATCAGCGAATAGGCGGGCGAGATCGGCGCCGCCGGGATGCCGACGTGCATCGCCCCGAGCGCGAGCAGCGCATGGTCGATGCCGTTGTCGGAGAGGATCGCCACGGGCCGCTCCGGCCCGATGCCGCGGTCGAGCAGCGCCTGGCCGATGCGGCGCACGGCGCCGTACGTTTCGCGATAGCTCAGCGTTCGCCAGCCGTCGCCCTTGCGCTCCGCGAGGAAGGTCCGCTGCGGCGCCTTGTCCGACCACTGCACCAGCCACTCGGTGACGCAGCGCGGATACGAGCCGAGCTTCTGCGGCGAGCGCAGGTGGATATTGCCGCCGCGCCGTTCCATTTCGACGCGGGCGGGAGCGAGGCGCAGGTTCGATTGCATGACGGTAGCGAGCGGTAGCTGCGGGCTAAGGGCGCATTATCCGTCGTCCCCATCAGGTCAGCGCGCGTGGGAAAGGAAGAATCTGAGCATTTCACGGCTCGCATCGGGCCCCTGGGGATCGGCGAACGATGCGCCCGGATGCCCGCCGAACCAGGCATGGCCCGCGCCGTGGACCAACCACTGCTCGACCCTGGGCCGGCCGCTCGCGTCGAAATGCACCGTGCGGGTAAAGGAGCGGCCGTTGCGCCGGCCGCGCTCGGCGGCGATGCGTGAGCCTGGCGAGCCAATGAAGTCGCTGTTGCTCGGATGCACGGTCGTGTCCTCGTCGCCATGGAACGCGATGATGGGGATGCCCGGCGCTGCCATCTGCCGGCACTCGGAATCGTCCTCGCGGCTGCGGCGTCCGTTCATTGCCGCAAGCGCGGACCGCAGGTCCTGCGCCACGCCGTGGGGCAGGCCGGAATGCACGCCGATCGCGGTGTAGAGGTCCGGGTACTCCGCTCCCATGACAGCCGCCATGGCGCCACCGGCGGAGAGCCCTGCGACATAGACGCGGCACGGGTCGATTCCTTGCCGCAGGATCCTGCGCGTGATGCCGGCAATCAGCGAAGGCTCGCCTTCGTTTCGCCGCTGATGCAGCGCCTCGAACCAGTTCCAGCACTTCGCTGCGTTGGCGCGGCTCGATTGCATGGGGTACACGGCGACGAACCCGAGCTCCTCGGCCAGCGCGTTCATGCGGGTGGCGGCCGCGAAATCGTCGGCACTTTGCGAGCAGCCATGGAGCATGACCACCAACGGCAATGCGCCTGCAGGAGGATTCGTGGGCGCATAGACCTTGTAATGGCGCTGGCCGGCACGGTTGCGATAGGTGTGCTCGACGAAGCGGCCGGGCTCGATCGGGAAGCCGCGTTGCTTGCTTGCTCGCGGGGACGGAGCCCAGGCCTCCAGCACGCTTCGTTGCAGGGCGAGCCCCGCGCGCAGCAGCTTGCCGGCGCGCAGCAAACGCTTGCTGTAGCGCATTCTAGGTGCGGCGTTTCGTGGCTGCTACCGGCGCTTGGCGCGCTTCTTGTGCTTCTTCCTCGCGGTCGCCTTGGGCGCGCGAGCGCGCTCGGCAGCGGCGGCTCTCGGGCGCTCGTCTATGGCCGCGACACGCGCACGCGAAGCGCTCGCGGCACCGGCCTGAGCCGAAGCGGCAATCATCTCGGCGGTCTTCAACGCGAGCTCTCTCCAGGCAGCGAACGGATCCACGAAGAGGCGCAGCGGCTTTCCCTGATCTCGACTCATTTCAGAATTCCCAAGGTTATGGCAGGAGTCCCGAGCAAGCTCCATGCCGGCGGCTTTGACGCTATATTTGGGTATGGATAAGCAGAACTTCGTGAGCGAGATCCGGGACGTCCATCTCGGCGAGATCGACCCGGCCGGCTTCTGCCGCACGATGGACCGCTACGCCGTGACGATCATCCGCAACGAGCGGCCGGTCTCCGACGCCGAGCACGTGGTGTTCAGCCGCCGGCTGGGACCGCTGATGCCGATGAAGATGCTCCTCACCGTCGGAAAATCGAAGTCGCGCTTCGCTTTTCCGGAGATCATCGATATCGGCAACATCGACGCCGAGGGCCGCATCCTTCCCGAGGACGACCGGCGGCGCGCCTACAACAAGGGCAACCTGCTCTGGCACACCGATGCGTCCTACGACGCGCGGCGCGGCGTGTATTCGCTGCTCTCCTGCCATTCCGTGCCGCCGGACGGCGCGCCGACCGAGTTCGCCGACATGCGCGCCGCCTACGAGGCGCTGCCCGCAGCGATGAAGGAAAGGATCGCGCCGCTCGTGGCCGAGCATTCCGTCTGGTATTCGCGATCGCTCGGCGGCATGGCGGCGACCGAGGAAGAGAAGGCGACGCGCCCGCCCTCGCGCCATCGCCTGGTGCACCGCCATCCCGGCTCCGGCCGCCAGGTGCTCTATCTCGCCTCGCATGCCTCGCACATCGTCGGCTGGCCGGTGGAGGAGGGGCGGGCGCTGATTCGCGAGCCGATCGAATTCGCCACCCAGCCGCGCTTCGTCTACCGGCACGAATGGCGGGTCGGCGACCTCGTCGTCTGGGACAACCTGCAGACCATGCACCGCGGCACGCCGTTCGACGACACGAAGTACCCGCGCGACATGCGGCGCACCACCGTCATCGAAGAGACGGCCGACGTCGCATGAAGGTGCAGCGCATTGCGGGCGCGCTGGGCGCGGAGATCACCGGAGTCGATCTTTCACGCCTTGCCGACGAAGAAGTTTCACAACTGAGGAAGGCGTGGCTCGAGCACCTCGTCGTCTTCTTCCGCGACCAGCGGCTCTCGAGCGAGCAGTACATGGCCTTCGCGCGGCGCATCGGCCGGCCGATCGAGTATCCCTTCGTGAAGGGCCTGCCCGGCTTTGCCGAGATCATCGAGGTGAAGAAGCTCGAGCACGAGAAGGTGAACTTCGGCGGCGTCTGGCATTCGGACACCGCCTATCTCGAGGTGCCGCCGATGGCCTCGATGCTGCTCGCGCGCGAGATCCCGCCGTATGGCGGCGATACGCTGTTCGCCAACATGTACCTGGCGTACGAGGCGCTCTCGCCGGGCATGAAGGCGATGCTCGCCGGTCTGGTCGCCGTGAACGCTTCCGCCAAAGCGGACGTGACCCGCACACGCGAGGACCGCATCAAGACCGACGGCAGCGACGGTGCGAAGCAGGAGCTCGTGGCGGAGCATTCGGTGGTGCGCACGCACCCGGAAACCGGGCGCAAGGCGTTGTACGTCAACTTCGCGCACACCGTGCGCTTTCGCGGCATGACGGAGAAGGAAAGCGCGCCGATCCTCGAATACCTCTTCCAGCACCAGATCCGACCGGAATTCACCTGCCGCTTCGCCTGGCAGGTCGGCTCGCTCGCGCTCTGGGACAATCGCTGCGCGCAGCACAACCCGGTGAACGACTATCACGGCTTCCGCCGGGTCATGCACCGCATCACGCTCGAGGGCGATCGGCCGCGCTAACCCGGGGATGGAGCCGAACTCCGGGCGAATTACGGTCCTGACCCCGAATTCGCGACGGCTGCGCAGGCGGCGATGCTGCGGCGATGGCGCTCGCGCATGCCCTCGAAGAGCTTGCGCACCGCCGGATCGGCCATCTTCGGCAGCGCCCGCTCGAACTCGCGCACGGCCCAGCCCAGGCCTCTTACCAGGAAGCGGATTCTTTCGCGCGCCCCTTTGACTTCCAGCGCCTTCGCATAGAACTCGCCGGTGGCGTGGCTGTAGTCGCGGCTGCGGCGCTTCAGCTGCTCGCCGATGAGGGCGCAGTTGTGCGCCTCGTCCTCGTGGACCTTCCTCAGGATCTGCCATTCGGGCGAATGGCGCGGGAAATCGTCCATGAAGACGACCAGCGCGCGGGCGCCGGCGCGCTCGGCCTCGAGCATGCGGTTGAGAAAGTCGTCGAGCTCGGCGTCGCTGAAGCTGTCCATCGCTACTTGAACACTCCGCGCAGCTGGTCCACCGCGCCCTTGGCCTTGTCCTCGAGATCGCGCAGCGCGCCAGGCGCCGCCGCGGCCGCCTGGCGCGTCAGCGCGGCCCAGATTTCCTGCGTGATCTGCGCCGCCGTCGCGCCGCCCGACTTGCTCCCGAGGTCGCGCAGCTGCACGTCCGGGACGTCGACGCTCACGGCGCCGCCGTAGCTCACCTTCGCCTTGCGCACCTGCACGCGGTCGACGATGAAGCGGCGCTCGGGACCTTGCCGCGGGTGCTTGTTTTCCGACGGCGACCGCGGCAGCTGCGACTCGATGTGCCTCTGGATCGCCGTGAGGTTGTCGCCGCCAGGACCGCGCTCGTAGGTGATGCTCGGCGCCTCGATCGAGAGCTCGTTGATGTGCACTACGTCCGAGGCGAGCGTGGCGGGCTCCACGGCCAGGCGCAGCTCGCCGAGCGAGAGCGCCTGCGGCGCCTTGAATCCCTCGGGATTGCCGACCTCGAGGCCCTTGATCGTGCCGCGGCCCTCGATCGGCTCGAGGCTCACGCTATGCACCTTGACGCTCACCCCGGTGAGCTGGGGGCCGAACGTCTCGATGGCGCGCTTGATGAGCGCATCGCGGGAGGCATAGACCCACCAAAGCGCCCCCACCATCGCGGCCACGACGATCGCGACGCCGATGACCAGCGCCCGCGGAATGCGCATATCAATGCAGCTTTACATACTCGTAATCGACCGGCAAGTTGTTGATGCCGCGGTCGGGCGGCGCGATCCAGGCGGCCATCTTGCCAGGCTCGGCGACGCGCTTCATGAGCGACTGGATGAAGGCCTGGTCGGAGGCCGAGGGAATCCACTCCGGCAGC
>DASQYN010000676.1:0-2095 GCA_035639215.1 Burkholderiales bacterium | reverse complement strand
CCGCAAGAGCGCGCGCGCGGAAATCGATCGCAACAGGGCGTTCTGCTACGAGTGCTTCCCGGTGCTCGCCGAGCGCCGCCGCCAGCTCGCCGGCTCGATGTCCGGCGGGCAGCAGCAGATGCTCGCCATCGCGAGGGCGCTCATGTCGGCGCCGAAGCTTTTATTGGTCGATGAACCCTCCGTGGGGCTCGCGCCGATTCTCGTTTCTCACACCGTCACCAAGATCAAGGAGCTGAAGGAAAGCTACGGGCTCACGGTGTTGATGGCGGAGCAGAACTTCCACCAGGCGATCCGCATCGCCGACCGCGGCTACATCATCGTGCACGGGGAGATCGTCTTCCAGGGCGGCGTCGCCGAGCTGGAAAAGAACGAGCTCGTGCGCAGCTACTACCTGGGAACCTGAAAAAGGGGTCAGAGCAATTTTCCCGTTACCAGACGCCGCTGCAGTAGTTTCCCGAAAATTGCTCTGACCCCTTTAAAGCACGTCCATGTCGGGATGTACGGCGCGGTGATGGGCCTCGCCGGCCTCGGCCTCACCGCGCGCAGCGCGGCGGTGGTCTGGCCGGGCGTGTTCCGCGCGCCTTCCTATTTCACCGAGCCGTGGGTGCTGGCGGGCCTGATCGCCCTGCTCATCCTGGTCGTGCTCTACGCGATGAAGCTCCTGCAAAACCCGGGGGCGGTGCGCGAGGACTTCGTCGATCCGCTGACGCTCGGCTTCTGCGGCGCCTTCCCGGTCGGCCTGTCGCTCGTCGCCGGCGGCGTCGGCGCCTATTCGCCGCCTGCCGGAAAAATTCTCTGGTGGGCGGCATTCGCCCTGCTGATCGTGTTCCAGGTGTGGGGACTGGCGCGCCTGCTCTCGGGCGGCATCGAGGCCGCCCGGATCAACGCCGGCTGGCTCATCCTGTTCGTCGGCGGCATCGTCCTGCCCGGCCCGGCGGTCACGCTCGGCCTGGTCGGGCCGGCGCACTTCTCGTTCGGCATCTCGGCCACCATCGCGCCGATCCTGATGGCGATCCTCTTCTACCGTGCGATCGCCGGGCCGGCGCTGCCCGACGCGCTGCGCCCCATCTGGTTCATCCTGCTGGTGCCGCCTTCGCTGATCTACGCCAACGGGCTCGCGCTCTATCCGCAGCTCAGCTTTCTCGAGACGCTCTACTATTTCGCGCTGGCGCTCGCCGCGGCGCTGCTGCTCGCCTCGCGCCGCTTCTGGCGCTGGCCGTTCGGGCCGCCCTGGTGGGCGTTCACCTTCCCGCTCGACGCGCTTGCCTACGCCGCGACGCGCTACGCGCAGGACCACCCTGCGCCGCTGTGGCGCGCGCTTTGCGCGGCGACGCTCGCCCTCGCGACGGGCTTCGTCGCGCTCGTTCTCGTTCGAACGCTTCACAGCGCTGCATCGCGGCAGGCGTGAACTCGGCCTGCGGCTGGTTGCCGCCGATGATGAACATCAGCAGGTGCTCCCTGCCGGGCTCGTCGTAGGTGACGTTCATGAAGCGCCGCGCCACGCCGACCGGGAAGGAGATGACGTCGTAGGGGTCGAGGTCGACGAACAGCTTCTCCTCGCCCTCGTTCCACTCGCAGCGCCAGCGCCCGGTCATCGGGATGAACGTCTCGTTGGTGTCGTGGTTGTGCATGAGCGGCCCCTTGCCGGGCCGCGCCCTGCAGTAGCCGAGGTTGAAGCCTTCGGCGATCGAGATCGCCGGCATCTGGGAGGCATTGGCGCCCACCGGCGAGGTGACCGCCTGCGAATCGCTCGACGGCGGGGCGAAGCCGATCACGGCGTAGAGCTTGCGCCGGCACTCGGGGAGCGGGCTGTCCGGCAGCCCGCCATCGGAGCCTTTCAGGCGGTTGAAGCGGGCGACGCGCTTCAGCATCTCCTCGCGCGTCCAGGTGCGGATGTTGCGCCAATCCGGCATTGCTCTATCCTCCGTTCTTGGCGTCATTATGAACCCTGACGCGATCCTGGAGATGAGTCGCGAGGCGGCGGCGGCGGGCGAGTTCGAGACCGCCTATCACCTGCTGATGGCCGGGGTACACCTCGCCGATCACCACGGCGACATGGCCGCGCTCGAGCGGCTCGCGCTCGCCGCGCGAGAGC
>DASQYN010000675.1:0-2393 GCA_035639215.1 Burkholderiales bacterium | reverse complement strand
ACGGCGTGACCGGAAGCGGCAAGACCGAGGTCTACCTGCACGCGATCGCCGAGGTCGTGCGCGCGGGCGGCCAGGCGCTGGTGCTCGTTCCGGAGATCAGCCTCACGCCGCAGCTCGAGGCGCGCTTTCGCGCGGCCTTTCCGGAAGCGAACATCGCGCTCATGCACAGCGCCCTGGAAGACATCGCGCGCACGAAGGCCTGGCTCGCCGCCGCACGCGGCGATGCGACGATCGTTCTCGGCACCCGCCTTGCGGTGCTCGCGCCGCTGCCGAAGCTCGCCCTGCTCGTCGTCGACGAGGAGCACGACAGCTCCTTCAAGCAGCAGGAGGGCCTGCGCTACTCCGCGCGGGACGCCGCCGTGGTCCGGGCGAAGCTCGCCGGCTGTCCGGCGGTGCTCGGCACGGCGACGCCGTCACTCGAGAGCTGGCACAACTTCCGCAGCGGGCGCTACGAGCGCGTCGCGCTGCCGCAGCGCGCCTCGCCCGGTGCGCGGCTGCCCACGGTGCGAACGATCGACCTGCGACGCTCTCCGATGGAGCAAGGCCTGACTCGGGAAGTCTTGGACGGCGTCGGCAACCGGCTCGCCCGCGGCGAGCAGAGCCTCGTCTTCATCAATCGGCGCGGCTATGCGCCGGTTCTCGCCTGCGAAGCGTGCGGCTGGTGCGCCGGCTGCGACCGCTGCAGCGCGCACCTCGTGCTGCACGCGAGCGACCGCAAGCTGCGCTGCCATCATTGCGGCGCCGACCAGCCCATTCCGAAAGCGTGCCCGACCTGCGGCAACGTCGACCTGAAGCCCATGGGCCGAGGCACCCAGCGCGTCGAGGAGACCCTCGGCGAGCGCTTTCCCAAAGCGCGCATCGTGCGCATCGACCGCGATAGCGCGCAGCGGCGCGGCGAGCTCGTCCGAACGCTGGAAGAAGTGCGCGCGGGTGGCGCCGACATCCTCGTCGGCACGCAGCTCCTCGCGAAGGGGCACGACTTCCCCGCCCTCACCTTCGTCGCGGTCCTCAACGCCGACCATGCGCTGCTGTCGACGGACTATCGCGCCTCCGAGCGTCTGTTCGCCGTCCTCGTCCAGGTCGCGGGCCGCGCCGGCCGCCGCGAGCAGCTGGGCGAAGTGCTGGTGCAGACGCGCTATCCCGGGCATCCGCTGTTCATCGCGCTCGCCGGGCACGATTTCGCCGGGTTTGCCGAGGTGCAGCTCGCCGAGCGGGAGCGGGCCGGCTTCCCGCCCTACGTATTCGAGGCGGCGCTGCGCGCCGAAGCGCGAGCGCTCGCGACGGCCATGGCTTTCCTCAGGGACTCCGCGGCGCACGTCGACGCGCCCGGAGAAGTGCGGGTTTTCGACCCCGTGCCGCACGTCGTCACGCGGCGCGCGGGCTACGAGCGCGCGCAGCTCGTCATGCAGTCTCGCTCCCGCCCGGCGCTCCAGGATTACCTGTCCCGCCTTTCCGCGCTCCTCTTCGAGTCGCCCCCGCGCGAGGTGCGCTGGCACCTCGACGTCGACCCGATCGAGTTCGACTGAATCCTATAATCCGGCCCTTGACGAACGATCCGAAAACTTTGATCGAAGAGGCAATACGCAAAGGCGTGGAGCGAATCGCGCCTGAGCACGCCGCGATCTCGATTCTGTTGGAGCGCCCCAAGCAAGCGGAGCACGGCGACTTCTCCTCGGCCGTCGCGCTGCAGCTCGCCAAAGCGTTGAAGCGCAATCCGCGAGAGCTCGCCAAATCGATTTCCGATGCGACGGTCGTCGCAACGCCGTCAATCGCACACTGGATCGAGCCGCCTCAGATCGCGGGGCCCGGGTTCATCAATTTCAAGTTGAAGCCGCAGAGCCGGCTCGAAGTCGTTTCGCGCGTGCTGGCCGAAGGGCCGAGGTTCGGGAAAGCGAGTGTTGCCAATCCGCAGTCCGTGCAAGTCGAGTTCGTGTCGGCGAATCCCACCGGCCCGCTGCATGTCGGCCATGGACGCCAGGGCGCGCTCGGCGATGCGATCGCCGCGCTCCTCGAATCGCAGGGACACAAGGTCACGCGCGAGTTCTACTACAACGACGCCGGGGCGCAGATCGACAAGCTCGCCTGGTCGGTGCAGGCGCGCGCCCGCGGCATCCGCCCCGGCGAGCCCGGGTGGCCGGACGAGGGTTATGCCGGGGAGTACATCGAGGACATCGCGAAGGAGTATCTCGAGGAAGGCCGCGATGCCGCGGATCTGGAAGCGATCCGCAAGTTCGCGGTCGCCTTCCTGCGTGGCGAGCAGGACCGCGACCTCGAGGCGTTCGGCGTGAAGTTCGACGTCTACTATCTCGAGTCGAGCCTCTATACCGAAGGCAAGGTGGACGAGACGGTGCGCGCGCTAGTCGGGAGCGGCAAGACCTACGAGAAGGACGGCG
>DASQYN010000674.1:0-5468 GCA_035639215.1 Burkholderiales bacterium | reverse complement strand
GTGCGGCCGTCCAGACGGAAGTCGAGGCTCATGGCGTGGCGGATCGATACTACACCGAGGTTCTGGTTCGCCCCAGAAGTGCGGCCGGGCGGCGTCTTCTTCGATAATGCGCCGATGAGCTATGCGATTGGCGAGCCGGTGCGCCGCACCGAGGATCCGACCCTGCTGCGCGGACAGGGCCGCTACACCGACGACCTCAACGAGCCCGGACAGGCGTATGGCTGCATCGTGCGCAGCCAGTATGCGCATGGCGTGCTCAAGCGGATCTCGGCAGAAACCGCCCGTGCGATGCCGGGCGTGATCGCCGTGTACACGGCAAAGGATCTGGCGGCATACGGACCGCACAAGTGCGCGCTCGACTTCAAGCAGCGCGACGGCTCGCCGATGAGGAAGCCGGTGAGGAAGTCGCTCACCTCGGACAAGGTACGCTTCGTTGGCGACCCCGTCGCCTGCGTGGTGGCCGAGAGCTATGCGCAGGCGAAAGACGCCGCCGAGGCGGTCGAGGTCGAGATCGAGCCGCTGCCGGCGGTGACCCTGCCCTCGGAGGCGGCAAAGCCGGGCGCGCCGCAGCTCTACGACGATGTGCCGGGGAACGTCTGCCTCGACTTCCTGTTCGGCGAGCCGGAGAAGGTTGCGGCCGCCTTCGCCCAGGCGGCGCACGTGCAGAGGCTCAGCCTCAGGAACACGCGCGTCGTCGTCGCCGCCATGGAACCGCGTGCCGGTCTCTGTGCTTATGACAAAGACAAAGGCCGGTGGACGCTCACCGCTCCCGGCCAGGGCGTGCACGCGATGAAGAACCAGCTCGCCGACATCCTCGGCGTGCCGCCCGAGAAGGTGCGCATGCTGACGCCCAACGTTGGCGGATCGTTCGGCATGAAGGGCTCGATCTATCCCGAGTACGTGTGCCTCGCGCACGCGGCGCGCGAGCTGGGACGGCCGGTGAAATGGACCGACGAGCGCTCGGGCTCGTTCCTCTCCGACCAGCACGGCCGCGACCACGAGATGAGCGCGGAGCTCGCCCTCGACCGGGAAGGCAGGTTCCTTGCGATGCGGGTGACCGGCCACGGCAACGTCGGCGCCTATCTCGGCACGGTGGCGCCTCAGCCGCCGTCCATGAACGTCGTGCGCAACATCTGCAGCGTCTACCGCATTCCTCTGCTCGAGGTCTCCACCAAGGTGTGCTTCACGAACACCACGCCGGTGAGCGCCTACCGCGGCGCCGGCCGTCCCGAGGCGAACTACTACACCGAGCGGCTGATCGACGAAGCGGCGCGCGAGATGGGCATCGACCGGCTGGAGCTGCGCCGGCGCAACCACGTGCCGCGCGAGGCGATCCCTTACAAGGCGGCCTCGGGCATGACCTACGACAGCGGAGATTTCGCCGGCGTTTTCGGCGAAGCGCTGAAGTTCACCGAGGGATTCGAGAAGAGAAGAGAAGAGGCGAAGAAGCGCGGCCGGCTACGCGGCCTGGGCGTCGGCAGCTACCTGGAAGTGACCGCGCCGCCGAACAAGGAAATGGGCGGCATCCGGTTCGAGGGCGAGGGCTTGATCACGATGATCAGCGGCACGCTCGACTACGGCCAAGGCCACGCAGCGCCCTTCGCGCAGGTCCTCGCTGCGAAGCTCGGTGTGCCGTTCGAGAAGATCCGCCTGGTGCAGGGCGACTCCGACCAGATTGTCTTCGGCGCCGGCACCGGCGGCTCGCGCTCGGCGATGATGGGCGGCGGCGCCATCGCGCAGGCCTCGGACCTGGTCATCGCCAAAGGAAAGGACCTGGCCGCCGAAGCGCTCGAAGCGGCCGCGGCAGACATCGAGTTCGCCGGCGGTCAGTTCCTCGTCGCCGGGACGGACCGGCGGATCTCGCTGATCGAGCTCGCCCGCAAATACCCGGGCAAGCTCGACACCACGCACGTCACGGAGGTCATCGCGTCGGCGTTTCCCAACGGCTGCCACGTCTGCGAAGTCGAGATCGACCCGGAGACCGGCGTGGTCGAGGTGGCGCGCTACAGCTCGGTGAACGACTTCGGCACGATCCTCAATCCGCTCATGGTCGAGGGCCAGATCCACGGCGGCGTCGTGCAGGGCATCGGCCAGTGCCTGATGGAAAGCGCGCGCTACGACGAAACCGGCCAGCTGCTCACCGGCTCTTTCATGGACTACGCGCCGCCGCGCGCCGACAACGTCCCGCCGGCGATCGGCTGGCAGAGCCATCCGGTGCCGGCGACGACCAACCCGCTCGGCGCCAAGGGAGCCGGCGAGGCCGGCTGCGCCGGCTCGCTGACCTCGGTGATGAATGCGATCGTCGATGCGCTGCGCCCGCTCGGCATAAACCACTTCGACATGCCGGCGACGCCGGAGCGCGTCTGGCGCGCGATCCGCGAAAGCAAAGCAAGGCGGGCGCCAGGCGAAAAAGAGGCCTGACGCCTTTTATTTCGCCAGGCCGACGTTCTGGCCGCCGTAGCGGCGCAGCCGCAGGTCGGCCTGCTCCTTATGGCCCCAGAACCGCTCGATCGCGCAAAGCCGCGAGCAGTACTCGCCGACCTTGACCGACGCTTCGGGGCTGATCTGCTGATAGGTGCAGGTCTTCAGGAATTTGCCGACCCACAGGCCGCCGGTATAGCGCGCGGCGCCGAGCGTCGGCAGGGTGTGATTGGTGCCGATCACCTTGTCGCCGTAGGAGACGTTGGTCTCCGGGCCGAGGAAGAGCGCGCCGTAGTTGCGCATGTGCTCGAGGAAGTACCTCGGCTCCCGGCAAAGGATCTCGACGTGCTCGGCTGCGACGCGGTCGGCCTCCCTCACCGCCGCCTCGCGCGAGTCGACGAGGATGATCTCGCCGTAATCGCGCCACGCCAGCGAGGCGACGTCGGCAGTCGGCAGCACTTTCAGCTGCTTCTCGATTTCCTTCTCCAGATTTTCGGCGACGGCCCGGGAGGTGGTAATGCAGATCGCCGGGCTGGTGGGACCGTGCTCGGCCTGGCCGAGCAGATCGGTGGCGATCATCTCGACGTCGGCCGTCTCGTCGGCGATGACCAGGATCTCGGTCGGCCCGGCGAGAAGGTCGATGCCGACGCGGCCGAAGAGCTGCCGCTTCGCCTCCGCGACATATGCGTTGCCCGGGCCGCACAGCATGTCGACCGGGCGGATCGCCTCGGTACCGAGGCCCATCGCGGCGATCGCCTGGACGCCGCCCAGCACCCAGATCTCGTCCGCCCCGCCGAGCGCCATCGCGGCGATGGTCTCGGCGTGCGGCTCGCCCTGATTGGGCGGGGTGCAGGCGACGATGCGCTTCACGCCGGCGGTGCGCGCCGTGACGATGCTCATGTGGGCGGATGCGACCATCGGATAGCGGCCCCCCGGCACGTAGCAACCCACGGATTCCACGGGGATGTTTTTATGGCCGAGCTTCACCCCCGGCAAGGTCTCGATCTCAATGTCCTTGAGCGCCGCCTTCTGGTGCTCGGCGAAGCCGCGGATCTGCGCCTGGGCGAACTCGATGTCCTTGATCGTCGAAGCTGCGACGCGGGCGACGATGGCGTCGACCTCCGCCCGGCCGAGCTTCTTCGGCAGCCACTTGTCGAAGCGCTCGGAGTACTCGCGCACCGCGGCATCGCCGCGTTTCTTCACGTCGGCGAGGATCGACTGCACGGTTTCCCGCACCTTGCGCTCCATCTCGTCCGTGACTTCGTGCGCAATGCGGCGCTTCAGGTATTGGGCCATTCGGAGCCTCCTCGATGCGGCAGCTCGAATTGTAGGAGATGTGAACTCGTGCGCTGAAGAAAACCGGAAACACTGCAAGACTGCTTCGGTCATGGAATTGTCCCGAGCAGTCGCAACAGGCGCCCTCATCCTCGCAGTGCTTCTCGTCGTAGGACATGCCCGGGGCGGCGACGACGAAGCTGCGCAAGCCAAGGAAAGCGAAACCGTGCAACAGAAGCTCGAGAAGCGCGAGGAAGCGCGGCGCGCCGCGGTGCTCGAGCAGCAGCGGCGCAATGAGTTCTTCGAGCGCGAGTGCAAGAAGCCGGTCAAGAGCGCCGAAGAAATGGCAGCCTGCCGGACGGTCTACCGGCAGATGTAGGGCGCCAAATGAAAGGCCCCGCATGGGAGCGGGGCCTTGGGGGTGCCCGAACTCTCGGGCTGGCGCCTAGCTGGGCGCCTTCCTTCTTTCCGCGAAAACCGCGGCCGTCCTGCGGGAGGACCGGCTATCCCGACCGATCGCCGGGAATCGCCTGGCTGCACCGCGCGGGTCCTGCCTCCTTCTTGTTGCGGCGGCCCTTCGCAGGCACGCTGCTAATTTACTCCTCGGCGACGAATCGTCAATCGCAAAAGCGGCCAAGCTTGATCTACATCAGTCGAGGACGAGCTCGGCAGGCGAAACGATGCGAAACGGCGCGCGCCGCGCAAGATCGAGCAGCGCCCGGTCCTTGGTGACGAGCGCATCGGCCTGAGCGGCGGCCGACAGCTCCAGAAATTTCTGATCGTCGCGGTCGCGGCAGCGCGGAAGGGACGCGCGCTCAGCTTCGGTGAGCGCTCGCTTCGGGACTCGCGAAAGGCGCCGCGCCACAGCGAGGCGCTCGTCCCGAACCGCCTCCTCCGGCACTTTCCTGGCGATAGGATAAGCGAGCACGCGCGCAAGCTCGGTCTCGCAGGCGCCATCCATATAGATGTCCGCCCGGCCTTCGGCCACGGCCTTCTTCAGAGACGCAACCGACGGGTCGTCGAACGCGAGCCAATCGAGCCAGATCTGCGTGTCGAGAACAAGGCGCCATTTCGGGACGATAACGAGCTCGGCCGCCCTCCCCGGCTCGCACCAGACGAAGGCGTTCTGCCCGAAGCGACGGCCGAGCTCGATCGCTTCGTCGCGCGCGATGCCGAGCACCAGGAGGCTCGGCTCGGCGGGCCAGCCGCCATCGGGATCGCCGCCCTTGGCCTCGAGATAGGACCGGCGCGCCTCGTCAAGCGCCTGTCGCAGCGCCTTGTCGCGGCGTCGGTTCTCCTCCTCGCTGCGCGGCTCGCTGCCTGGATTGGCCGCCGTGAGGAACGCCGCGCCCCCGGCGCCGCCGATCACTGCGTCGAGCTCGGCGTTCGCCTCGCCGACGCGGATCACGACCCTCGGCCGAAACACGACGTACTCGGCGCGCCGGTACGCGGCGAGCAATTCAGGGGTCAGGGTCGCAATTGCCGGAGCTCGCCCTTCTCGATCAGCTGCTGCAGCTCGGTCGCCCCGCCGATCAGCACACCCTTCACGAACACCATGGGAAAGGTCGGCCAGCCGGCCCACATCTTCAGCGCGAGGCGCCGCCGCCACTCGCTGAAATAGCTGCCGTATTCCAGATACCGGTATTTCAGCCCGGCCGCCTCGAGCAGCCGCCGCGCCTTCTTCGGCCAGGGGTTCTGGCGCATGCCGACGACGACGATGTCGTTCGCCGCGACGGCGGCCTGCACTTCCTGGACGATGTCCGCGCGGTAAC
>DASQYN010000673.1:0-5457 GCA_035639215.1 Burkholderiales bacterium | reverse complement strand
ACGCCGACTTTTCGTCGGTCGAGGAAGCGCATCGCCGGCTCATCGACCAGGTGGTGGAGGTCGACGAGAAGCTGATGGAGACCTATCTCGAGAAGGGCGAGGTGACGCCCGAAGAGCTGCACGAGCCGCTCGAGCGCGCGCTGCGCGAGGGTCATCTCATCCCGGTGGTCTTCACCTCGGCGAAGAGCGGCGCCGGCATCGCCGAGCTGCTCGACGTGATCGTCAAGCTGCTGCCGAACCCCACCGAGGGCAACGCGCCGGTCTATGTCAGCACGCCGGCCGGCGGCGGCCAGCCGAGCGAGCTGCAGGCGCTGCCCGATCCGGGACGCCACGCGCTCGCGCACGTGTTCAAGGTCGAGATCGATCCGTACATCGGCCGGCTCGCCGTCTTCCGCGTGCACCAGGGGCGTCTTACGCCCGGCATGCAGCTCTACATCGGCGAGGGCCGCAAGCCCATCAAGCCCGGGCACCTCTATCTGCTGCGCGGCAAGACCCAGGTCGAGGTGAGCGAGGCGATTCCCGGCGACATCTGCGCCATCGCCAAGGTCGACGAGATCCAGTTCGACCAGATCCTGCACGACTCCGCCTCGGATGCGAACCTGCACGCGCGGCCGCTCGAGCTGCCGACCTCGGTGTTCGGCCTCGCCGTCATTCCGCGCAAGCGCGGCGACGAGCAGAAGGTGTCGGACGTGCTGCACAAGATCATGGCCGAGGACCCGTGCTTCCGGCTGGAGCACAACTCGCAGGCGAACGAGACGGTGATGCGCGGGCTGGGCGAGATGCACCTCAAGACCGTGCTCGACAAGATGGCCTCGCAGTACAAGCTCGAGCTCGATACCCGGCCGCCGTCGATTCCCTTCCGCGAGACCATCGGCAGCCGGGCCGAGGGCCACAGCCGGCACAAGAAGCAGACCGGCGGCGCCGGCCAGTTCGGCGAGGTGTTCCTGCGCGTCGAGCCGCTGCCGCGCGGCTCGGGCTTCGAGTTCGTCGACGCGGTGAAAGGCGGCTCGATCCCCAACCAGTTCATTCCTTCGGTCGAGAAGGGCGTGCGCGCCGTGCTCGATATGGGCTTCGTCGCCGGCTTTCCCATCCAGGACGTGCGCGTCGTGGTCTACGACGGCAAGAGCCACCCGGTCGACTCGAAGGACGTAGCGTTCATGTCGGCCGGGCGCAAGGCGTTCCTCGACGCGCTCGGCAAGGCGCGGCCGATCGTGCTCGAGCCGATCGTCAACGTCGAGATCAACGCCCCGGAAACGAAGATGGGCGACATCGCGGGCGAGCTTTCCGGCCACCGCGGCCAGATCAAGGGCTCCGACACGCCGCGGCCCGGCATGGTGCAGATCTCCGCGCAGGCGCCGCTCTCCGAGCTCGAGCATTTCCCGGCCCGGCTCAAGTCGATCACCGCCGGGCACGGCTCGTACAGCCTCGAGTTCAGCCACTACGAGCCGGCGCCGCCGCAGCTCCAGCAAAAGCTGAGCGCCGCTCACAAGCCGCACGCCGAAATGGAATAACCGGAAAGGGGTCAGAGCAATTTTCCGGAAATACTTGTAACTGGAAAATTGCTTTGACCCCTTTTCTGCGCTGGCATGCACTTCGTCCAGTACGGTAGCGGCGCACCCGCGCTGGTCTTCGTGCACGGCTTCGCGTGCACGCATCACGACTGGGACGCCCAGCTCGCGCATTTCTCCAAAAGCCATGCGGTGATCGCCTGCGACCTGCGGGCGCATGGCGAGACGCCCGGCCGGCCGCACGAGTGCTCGATCGAGCACTACGGCGGCGACGTCGCCGCGCTCGTCAACAACCTCGAGCTCGAGCGCTGCGTGCTGATCGGCCACAGCATGGGCTGCCGCGTGGTGCTCGAGGCAAATCGCCCGGTGGCCGACAAGGTCGCCGGGCTTGTCCTCGTCGACGGCAGCCGCCTCGCCGACCGCGATCCGCCCGCGGCGGAAGCGGCCGCCCGAGCCTCCATCGAGAAGGTCGGTTATCCCGCCTTTGCCGAGAGCCTTTTCCGCCAGATGTTCTTCACCGCCTCTGCGGCCGCGGAAGCGATCGTGCGCCGCGCCGTTACGGGAAGCGCCGCCTTCGGCGCCGATCTCTGGTCGCGCATGGCGCGCTGGGATGCGGGGTCGATGGACCCCGCCTTCGCCGCGGTACGAGCGCCGGTGCTCGCGATCCAGAGCACGGCGCGCGATGCCAACCTGCGCCGCGCGCCGCTGCAGCCCGGACAGAGCAGCCCGTGGCTCGATTACGTGAAGAGCCAGGGCGGGCACGTCGAGATCATTCCCGACACCGGCCACTTCACGCAGATCGAAACGCCGGAGCGGGTGAACCGCCTGATCGACGAGTTTCTGGCAAAGCTCTGATTCGGGGACGGAGCCGAACTAGAAGCGGTAAAGCTCGCCCGGATTGGCGACCAGAATCTTGCGCTGCGTCGCTTCGTCGGGCGCCCAGTCCGCCAGCAGATCGAGAAGATCCTCGTCGCGCGGCGGCGCGGGCTTGCGCGCCGAAGGGTGCGGCCAGTTCGAGGCCCACAGCATGCGCTCGGGCGCGTGCCTGATCAGCGCCTTCGCGAGCCGGCCGACGTCCTCGTAATTCGGCGCACCGGTCTTCGAGGTCTCGTAAGGCGCCGAGAGCTTTACCCAGCATCTTCCCGAGTCCACCAGCCGGAGAAGGCATTTGAAAGCCTCGTGTTCCGGCGCAACGGGCTCTAGGAACTTCCCGCTGTGGTCGATCACGAACTCGCCCGGCAGCCGTCGGATCTGCGCCTCGTATTTCGGCAGCTCGCGGCCGTCGAGCTGGAGGTTGACGTGCCAGCCGAAGGGATGCACGCGCGCGGCGACGGCGTCCATGACGTCGAGCCCGAGCAGGCCGCCGTGCAGCGTCATGATGCGCACGGCGCACATGCCGCCTTCCGTCAGCCGCGCAAGCTCGGCATCGGCGACATCGGCCTTCACCACCGCGACGCCCTTCGCATTGCGTCCGAGCTGTCTCAGCGCGTCGAGGGCGACGGAATTGTTGTCTGCATACGCGTTGGCCTGGACGACCACCACGCGCTCGAGTCCCAGCTGCTTCTGCAGCTTCCGATAATCGGCCACCGTGAAATTGCCCGGCAGGAAAGTGCCCGGGGCGGACGGAACCGCGGTGTCGTAGAAGTGCATGTGGGTGTCGCAGGCCCCGGGCGGGACTCGGATCTTCATCTGCGCTTTCCTTTCTTCGGCGCGGCGGGATTGGGTACCGATTCGGCATGCACGAAGCTGCCGCCCTGGTAGGTCTCGGCGCGCGGATCGCCAGGCTTCTCCTTCGCCAGGATTTCCTCGGCGTAGACCTCGGCGTCGTCCTGCGGACGATAACCGAGCCGTACCGCGTTCGAGTTGTCGTACCAGCTTCGCTGGTTACCCGACACGCCGTACACGATCTCGAAGCGGATCTGCGGATGCTCGATGCCGATCGCCACGAGTTGCGCCAGGTCGCGCGGGCTGCACCAGATCGAGAGACGCCGCTTGTCGATCGGCGCGGGATTGACGTTGCCGATGCGGATCATGAGGAGCTCCATGCCGTACTTGTCCGCGTAGAGGCTGCCGAGCGCCTCGCCGAACACCTTGGAGACGCCGTAGCGGCCGTCGGGCTTCGGATAGACGCGATGATCGATCACCTGGTCGCGGCGGTAGAAGCCCACCGCATGGTTGCTCGTCGCGAAGACGATGCGCCGCACCCCGTTCTCACGCGCGGCCTCGAACACGTTGTAGCAGCCGACGATATTCGCCTGGAGGATTGCCGGCCACGACCCTTCGACCGAGTAGCCGCCGAGATGGACGATGGCCTCCACGCCGCGGGTGACGCGCCGCGCGTGCGCCATCCTGGAGATGTCGGCCTGCATGAATTTCTCGCCCTTGGACGGCTTGCAGGGGCGCTTGTCGGAGAGCCGCAGCTTGTACCGTCCGGCCAGCTCGCGGCGCAGATGCGTTCCGATATCGCCTGCCGCGCCGGTGATCAGGAGAGTTTTCATCGTTCGCTTTAGTATCGCCGAGTTGTGACCCTGACCCCGATTGTCGATGCGCACATGCATTTGTGGGACCCGCGCGCGCACTACTACCCCTGGCTATGCGACCCGCAGCCGATCGCCTTCCGCTACGGCGACTACAGCGCCCTGCGGCGGCCCTATCTCCCAGTCGACTATCGCGCCGACTGCGTCGGCTGGCCGGTGGCAGGTAGCGTTTATGTCGAAGCCGAGTGGGATCCGCGCGACCCGCACGGCGAGATGGACTTCGTCTCCCGCTTGCGCAGCCAGGCCGGATTTCCGACGGTCGCCATCGCTCAGGCCTGGCTCGACGCGAACGATTGCGCCGGGGTCCTGGAGGCGCATGCCGGCCGCGGCTTCGTGCGCGGCGTGCGGCACAAGCCGAAGCCCGGACAGATGGACGACGCGCGATGGCGCGCCGGCTATGCGCGCCTCGCGCCGCTCAGGCTGCACTTCGAGCTGCAGGCGCCGTGGCGGCAGCTCGGCGAGGCGGCGCGGCTCGCCGCAGATTTCCCCGCCACGAGCATTGTGCTCAATCACGCCGGGCTTCCGGAGAACGTCGCTTCGGGGCCTTGGCGCGAAGCGATTACCGCCCTAGCGCGCTGCGAGAACGTCGCGGTGAAGATCTCCGGTCTCGGCAATCTGTCGCGCGAGCGCAGGCGGGACGTAATCCGCGCGCTAATCGAGCTGTTCGGTCCGCGCCGGGCGATGTTCGCGAGCAACTACCCGGTCGACAGCCTGCGCATGGGCTTCGATGCCATCTTTCGCGAGTTCGACGAGGCGACGCGCGACCTATCCGATGCGCAGCGCCGTCAGCTCTTCCACGACAATGCCATCACCATCTACCGAATGGAGCAGCGCCATGCCTGAAAAACCGTTCTCGCTCGGCTATGTCGGCGTCGGCCTGATGGGCGGCCCGATGACGAAGCGGCTTCTCTCGCTCGGCTGGAAGGTGAAGACCTACGACATCGTTGCCGAGCGCTCGGGCTGCGCGTCGGCCGCCGAGGCCGCCCGCGGCGTGGGCGTCGTAGCGCTCAACCTGCCGACGAACGCCGCAGTGAAGGACGCCGTTTTCGGGCGCGACGGCGTCGCGAGCACCGTCGACGAAACGCAGCTCGTGGTCGACTTCTCGACCATTCCGGTCGACGAATGCCGGGCACACGCGGCGCAGCTGCACGAGAAGACCGGTTGCCGCTGGATCGACGCCCCGGTCTCGGGCGGCCCGCCCGCGGCGGCGGCCGGCTCGCTCACCATCATGGCGGGCGGCGACGAGGCGGACCTGCTGCGCCTGCAGCCGCTCATGAAGGACATCGGCGCACGCTGCACGCGCATGGGACCGCTCGGCGCCGGCCTCGCCGCGAAGATGATCAACCAGCTCATCGTCGGCGTCGGCCACGCCATGCTCGCCGAAGGCGTCGCGCTTTGCGCCAAGGCCGGCA
>DASQYN010000672.1:0-14066 GCA_035639215.1 Burkholderiales bacterium | reverse complement strand
TCCGACAGCGCGGCGTATTTCGTCGGGCGCGCCTGGGGGCGTCACAAGCTGGCCCCTGCGATCAGCCCGGGCAAGACCTGGGAAGGCGCCGCCGGCGGCATGGCGGGCGCGCTCGTCTACGCTATCATTTGCAAGCGGTTTTTCGACGACGTGGGCTGGGCTGCGTACCTCGCGGCCGCCGCGCTGCTCGCCCTGCTCAGCATCGTCGGCGACCTTTTCGAGTCCGCGGCCAAGCGACGCGCGGGCGTGAAAGACAGTGGAGCGCTCCTTCCGGGGCACGGCGGCATCCTGGATCGGATCGACAGCGCGACCGCGGTGCTGCCGCTCGCCGCGCTGCTGATGGCGCTCATGAAAGGACCGGCGTGAACCTGGCAGTGCTCGGCGCGACAGGCTCCATCGGGGCGAGCACGCTCGATGTCGCGGCGCGCCATCGCGACCGCTACTCGGTTTTCGCGCTCGCCGCGCACCGCTCGGCCGAGCGTTTGCTCGAGCTCGTACGCGAGCACGGGCCGCGCTATGCCGTGCTTTCCGGGCTCACCGAGGACGCGGGACTACGCAAGCGCTTCGCCGAGCAGGGCTGCGAGCTGCGCTTCGGCGCAGCCGGCCTCGAGGAGGTGGCCGCCCACGACGGCTGCGAAGTGGTCATGGCCGGCATCGTCGGCGCGGCCGGACTCGCCTCCACGCTGGCCGCCGTGCAGGCGGGCAAGCGGGTGCTGCTCGCCAACAAGGAAGCGCTGGTCATGGCAGGGCCGCTGGTGATGCGTGCCGCGCGGGCCAGCGGGGCGACGCTTCTGCCGGTCGACAGCGAGCACAACGCCGTGTTCCAGTGCTTGACGGACATCAATGCCGTGCGCCGCATCCTGCTCACCGCGTCGGGCGGCCCGCTGCGCAGCCTGCCGCTCGAGCGGCTCGCCGAGGTGACGCCCGATGAGGCGTGCGCGCATCCCAACTGGGTCATGGGCCGCAAGATCTCGGTCGACTCGGCGACCATGATGAACAAGGGCCTGGAGGTGATCGAGGCGCGCTGGCTGTTCGACCTCGCTCCCGAGCGCATCGAGGTCGTGATCCATCCGCAGAGCATCGTCCATTCCCTGGTCGAATACATCGACGGTTCCCTGATCGCCCAGCTCTCCAATCCCGACATGCGAGTGCCCATCGCGCATGCACTCGCCCATCCCGGGCGCATCGCTTCGGGTGCGCGGCCGCTCGATCTCACGGTCATGAAGACGCTCTCGTTCGAAGCGCCCGATCATCAGCGCTTTCCCTGCCTCGGCCTTGCCTACGCGGCGCTGCGTGCCGGCGGCACCGCGCCCGCGATGCTGAACGCCGCCAATGAGGTCGCGGTGGAGGCTTTCCTCGCCGGCCGCCTGCCCTTCACCGGCATCGCCGGCGTGATCGGGCAGGTGCTCGACGCGCTGCCGGCGAGGGCCGCGGACGATCTCGCCTCGGTGATGGCCGCCGATGCCCAGGCACGCGCCGCTGCGCACGACACGATCTTCGCGAGGGCGGCCTGACTCCGATGAGCTTCCTCCACACCGTCGTCGCCTTCGTCGTCGCGCTCGGCGTGCTGATCGTGGTTCACGAGTACGGCCACTACCTGGTCGCCCGCCTCTGCGGCGTCAAGGTGCTGCGCTTCTCGGTAGGTTTCGGCCGTCCGCTGCTCGTCAAAAGGGTGGGCCTGGATAGAACCGAGTGGGTGATCGCCGCGATCCCCTTCGGCGGCTACGTGAAGATGCTCGATGAGCGCGAAGGCCCGGTCGCGCCGGCCGAGGCGGCCCGCGCGTTCAACCGGCAGAGCGTGTGGCGGCGCTCGCTCATCGTCGTCGCGGGCCCGCTCTTCAATTTCATCTTCGCCGTGCTGGTGTATGCCGGCCTGTTCATGTACGGCCTGCCTGAGGCGCGGCCGGTCATCGCCGCGCCGCCGCCCGGGAGCGCGGCCGCCGCCGCGGGGCTGAAGGCCGGCGACACCGTGCGATCGGTCGACGGCGAGCCGATCGAGACGTGGCAGGAGCTGCGCTGGCGGGTGCTGCAGCGCGCGCTGCAGCGCGAGCCGGTCCGACTTGAGACGGTCGACCAGCGCGGCCACCTCGCCGGCGCGACTCTCGAGCTCTCCGACCTGAGTACCGACGACGTCGAGGCGGACGTGCTCGAGCGGGCGGGGCTGCAGCTCTACCGCCCGCCGCTGGCGCCGGTGATCGCCAAGGTGCTGCCGGGTAGCCCCGCCGAACGGGCCGGCCTGCAGCCGGGCGACCGGGTGGTGCGCGCCGGCGAGGCGCCGATCGAGGATTGGGAATCGTTCGTCAATGCGGTACGAGCGCACCCCGGCGTGCCGATCGCGCTGACGCTGGAGAGCGCGGCGGGCACGCGGGTCGTCGAGGTTACGCCCGATGCCAAGACGCGGCTCATCGGCGCGGGGCCGCAGCAGCCGCGCGACTATGCGGCGAAGATCCTGGTGCGCGTGCAGTACGGCCCGCTCGAGGGCGTCGAGCGCGCGGCGGCGAAGACCTGGGACATCGCTCTCTTCAGCCTGAAGATGCTCGGGCGGATGCTGCTCGGCGAAGTGTCGTGGCGCCACCTCTCGGGCCCGGTGACGATCGCCGACTTCGCCGGCCAGTCGGCGCAGATGGGCTGGATCTCCTACCTCACGTTCCTCGCGCTCATCAGCATCAGCCTCGGCGTGCTGAACCTGCTGCCCATCCCGCTGCTCGACGGCGGGCACCTCATGTACTATGGAATCGAGATCGTCAAGGGCAAGCCGGTCTCCGAGCGCTTCATGGAGCTCGGCCAGCGCGTCGGCCTCGCGCTGCTGCTCGTGATGATGGCCTTCGCGTTCTATAACGACCTGAACCGCTTGCTGGCCGGTTGATGATTCGTCGAGGGTTCGCCGCGGTGCTCGCCGCGCTTTTGCTGCTGGCGGCCGCGAGCGCCTCGGCGCAGGCTTTCGAGCCGTTCGTGGTCAAGGACATCCGCGTCGAAGGGCTGCAGCGCACCGAGGCCGGCACGGTGTTCAGCTACCTGCCGGTGAAGGTCGGCGAGACCCTGGACCAGGCGAAGGCGCAGCAGGCGCTGCGCGCGCTCTACGCCACCGGCTTCTTCCAGGACGTGCGCCTCGAGGCCGACAACGGCGTGCTGGTGGTCTTCGTCCAGGAGCGCCCGGCGATCGCTTCAATCGACTTCTCCGGCATGAAGGAGCTCGATCCCGAGAACGTGCGCAAGATCCTGCGCGACCTCGGCATGGCGGAGGGCCGCATCTTCGACCGGGCGCTGCTCGAGTCGACGCAGATCGAGATCAAGCGGCAGTACCTCGCGCGCGGCATGTACGCCGCCGACGTGCAGACCACCGTGACGCCGCTCGAGCGCAACCGCGTGGGCATCAATATCGCGGTGACCGAGGGCGAGGTGGCCAAGATCCGCGGCATCAACCTGGTCGGCGTCACGGCGTTCGGCGAGAAGGAGCTGCTCGACGAGTTCGTGCTGCGCACGCCCGGCTGGCTCACCTGGTATACGAAGAACGACCGCTATTCGCGCGAGAAGCTCGCTGCCGACCTGGAGACGCTGCGCGCCTTCTACCAGAACCGCGGCTATCTCGACTTCAACATCGAGTCGACCCAGGTGTCGATCACCCCCGACCGGCGCGACGTCTACATCACGGTGAACGTCACCGAGGGCGAGAAGTACACGGTGTCGAAGGTCGAAGTTTCCGGCCATACCGTGGTGCCGCGCGAGGAGCTGGAGAAGCTGGTGCAGCTCAAGCCCGGCGACGTCTTCTCCCGCGAGAAGCTCGCCGCGAGCACCAAGGCGATCGCCGACCGCCTCGGCAACGACGGCTATGCTTTCGCCAACGCCAACGCCATCCCGCAGGTCGACAAGGAGAAGCGCACCGTGGCGTTCAACCTGGTCGTCGACCCGGGCCGCCGGGTGTACGTGCGCCGCATCGAGATCGCCGGCAACAACAAGACGAGCGACGAGGTGATCCGGCGCGAGATGCGCCAGCTCGAGGGCGGCTACTACGACGCCTCCAAGATCCAGCTTTCGCGCCGGCGGATCGATCGCACGCAGTACTTCAGCGAAGTGAACGTCGAGACCCAGCCGGTGGAGGGCAATCCCGACCAGGTGGACGTGCTCTACACCGTCAAGGAGAAGCCGACGGGGGCGCTGCTCTTCGGCGTCGGCTTCTCCAGCGTGGAGAAGATCTCGCTCTCGGCCTCGCTCACCCAGTCCAACGTCTTCGGCACGGGCAAGTTCCTCTCCTTCAACATCAACAGCGGCAGCGTCAACAAGGTCTACTCGCTGTCCTACCTCAATCCCTACTTCACCGTCGACGGCGTGAGCCAGGGCTTCGACGTCTACCGGCGAAAGACCGACGCTTCGGCGCTCGCCGTCGGGCCGTATGCGACCGACTCCTACGGCGGCGGCATCAAGTTCGGCTATCCGACCTCCGAGGTGACGCGCTATGACTTCGGGCTGAACGCCGAGAGCGTGGAGCTCACCACCTTCTCGACCAGCCCGCTCGCCTACCTCAACTTCGTCAGGGATTTCGGCAACGCCTACACTTACGGAGCGCTGACGGCGGGCGTGTCGCGCGACACGCGAGACAGCCTGATCGTCACGACGGCCGGCAGCCTGATGCGGCTATCGAGCGAGTTCGCGCAGGGCGACCTCGAGTACTACCGCCTGCGCTACCAGCAGCAGTACTACCGGCCCCTTTCGCCGCGGCTGACTCTCATGCTCGGCGGCGAGATCGGCGTGGCGGGCGGCCTGGGCGGCCTGCCGTTGCCGTTCTTCAAGAACTTCTACGCCGGCGGCCCGGACTCGGTGCGCGGGTATCGCCCGTTCTCGCTCGGCCCGAAGGACGAGCTCGGCAACTCGCTCGGCGGCAACCGCTCGCTCACCGGCAGCGCGCAGGTGCTCTTTCCGATGCCGGGCGCTGCCCACGATCCCTCGGTGCGGCTTTCCTGGTTCGTCGACGCCGGCAACGTCTTCAGCCAGAGCTACGACCTGCACGAGCTTCGCTACTCGACCGGCCTCGCGCTCTTCTGGTCTTCGCCCTTCGGCCCCCTCAAGCTTTCCTTCGCGCAGCCGCTCAGGGCGCAGAACACGGATCATATCCAGCGGCTACAATTCACCTTCGGCACCGGCTTCTAGACGAACGACAATGCTCAAGCTCGCCCCCCTTGCGGTCGTCCTCGCGCTCGGCGCGTCTTGCGTCGCGGCGCAGGAGCGCCCCGGCGCGACGGTCAGCGCGCGCATCGCCTTCGTCAGCACCGAGCGCATCCTGCGCGACTCGGCACCCGCAGTGCGCGCGCAGAAGAAGCTCGAGGCCGAGTTCGAGAAGCGCCGCCAGGAGCTTGCGCGCATGCAGGACCAGCTGAAGCGCGCCCAGGAGGAGCTGGAGAAGAACGCCATCACGATGAGCGAGACACAGCGGCGCGCCAAGGAGCAGGATTTCGCCGGCCTCAACCGCGAGTTCCAGCGCAAGGAGCGCGAGTTCCGGGAGGACGCGAACCAGCGCCGCAACGAGGAGCTCGGGCAGGTGATTGAGCAGGCGAACCGCGTCATCCGGCAGATCGCCGAGCAGGAGAAGTACGACATCATCTTCCAGGAGATGCCGGCCTATGTCAGCCAGCGCATCGACATCACCGACAAGGTGATGAAGGCGCTGGAAGGCAAGCCCCCGGCCAAATAGCCGGTCATGCGATGGCCGGGCCGCTGACGCTTGGGCAGATCGCCTCGCGCCTGGGCGGGCGCGTGCTCGGCGAGCCGGCCACGCTGATCGAGCAGGTGGCCTCGCTGGAGCAGGCCGGTCCGCGGCAGATCGCCTTTTTCACCGGGCTGCGCTACCGGGAGAAGCTCGCCGCCACCCGCGCCGCGGCGGTGGTTATCGCGCCCGAGCATGAGGGGCTGACCGCGCTGCCGCGCATCGTCACCGAGCGGCCTTATCCGTACTTCGCGCGGCTGTCGCAGCTCTTCAATCCGCTGCTCATGCAGCCGCCGGGGATTCATCCCTCGGCGACGATTGCGAGCAGCGCGCTGCTGGGCGAGCGCGTCTCGATCGGCCCCGGCTGCGTGGTCGGCGAGGGCGCGATCGTCGGCGACGACACCTGCCTCTATCCGCGCGTCGTCGTCTACCCGAGGTGCGCGCTCGGCCGCCGGGCGATCGTCCACTCGGGGGCGGTGATCGGCGCCGACGGCTTCGGCATCGCGGAGGAGGAGGGCCGCTGGATCAAGATCCCGCAGATCGGCGCGGTGCGCATCGGCGACGACGTGGAGATCGGCGCCAACACGACGATCGACCGCGGCGCCCTGGAGGACACGCTGCTCGAGGACGGCGTCAAGCTCGACAACCAGATCCAGGTCGGCCACAACGTGCGCATCGGCGCCCACACGGCGATCGCCGGCTGCACCGGCATCGCGGGGAGCGCCGACATCGGCCGGCACTGCACCATCGGCGGCGCGGCCATCATCCTCGGCCACTTGCGCATCGTCGACCATGTGCACGTCTCGGCGGGCACGCTGGTCTCACGCTCCATCCACAAGCCGGGGACGTACACCGGCGTCTATCCTTTCGACGAGAACGAGGCTTGGGCGCGCGGGGCCGCGTGGCTGCGCCGCCAGGGAAAGAAAAATGGCTGAAATGGCTGACATGGACATCCACGAGGTGCTCGAGCACCTGCCGCAGCGCTATCCGCTGCTCATGATCGACCGGGTCAGGGAATACGAGCCCGGCAAGCGCATCGTCGCCCTGAAGAACGTCTCGGCGAACGAGCCTTACTTTCCGGGCCACTTCCCGCACCGGCCGATCATGCCGGGCGTCCTCATCCTGGAGGCCATGGCCCAGGCGGCGGGCATCCTCGTGCTGCGCACGATGGGCATGAAGTCCGACGACAAGACGCTCTATTACTACGTCGGCATCGACAACGCGCGCTTCAAGAAGCCGGTGCATCCCGGCGATCAGCTCGAGCTCGACGTGCGGATGGACCGAGTGCTGCGCGGCATCAGTCGGTTCATATGCGTCGCCCGCGTGGACGGCGGCACGGTCGCGGAGGCGACGATCCTCTGCTCCATGCGCTCGATGGATAAGCAGGACAAATGAGGCAGGACAAATGAGCCAGGATAAATGAGCCTGCCGGTCCACGTTCATCCGAGCGCCAGCGTCGATGCCAGGGCCAGGCTCGGCGGCAACGTCAGCATCGGGCCCGGCTGCGTCATCGGCCCGCAGGTCGAGATTGGCGACGACTGCTGGATCGGCGCGCATGTCGTGATCGACGGCCGCACGCGCATCGGCCGGGGCAACCGCATCTTCCACTTCGCCTCGCTCGGCGCGCCGCCGCAGGACAAGAAATACGCCGGCGAGGACACCGCGGTCGAGATCGGCGACAACAACACCGTGCGCGAATACGTGACGATCAACCGCGGTACCGCGCTCGACGCTGGCGTGACGCGAGTCGGCAGCGACAACTGGATCATGGCCTACGTGCACTTCGCGCACGACTGCCAGATCGGCAGCCACTGCATCTTCGCCAACGCTTGTCAGCTCGCCGGGCATGTCAGCGTCGGCGACTGGACCATCTTCGGTGCGACGACGCTCGTGCACCAGTTCGTGCACATCGGCGCTCATGCCTTCACGGGCATGGGCACCTACCTCGCCCAGGATCTGCCGCCGTACGTCAAGGCCGCCGGCAACATGGCGAAACCCTACGGCGTCAACAGCGAAGGCCTGCGCCGCCGCGGCTTCTCGGCCGAGGCGATCGCCGGCCTGAAACGCGCGTACAAGACGCTCTATCGCAGCGGGCTCTCGCTCGAGGAGGCGAAACGCAGCCTCGAGGCGCAGGCGGCCGAGTGCCCGCCGGTGGGCGGGTTCGTCGAATTTCTGAAAAACAGCAAACGCGGATTCATCCGCTAGAAGAATGGCCAAGCCCGTGCGCGTCGGCATGGTGGCCGGCGAAGCTTCCGGCGATTTGCTCGCTGCGCATCTGATCGCCGCGCTGAAGGCTCGCCGGCCCGACATCGGCTTCGCCGGGATCGGCGGCCCGAAGATGGCCGCGCAGGGCTTCGTTTCCCATTACCCGATGGACAAGCTCTCGGTGCGAGGCTACGCGGAAGCGCTTCGCCACTACCGCGAGATCATGGGCATCCGCCGCCGGCTCGCTCGCTCGCTCATCGCCGAGCGGCCGGAGCTGTTCATCGGCGTCGACTCCTCCGATTTCAACCTCGGGCTCGAGCGGCGCCTTCGCGATGCGGGCATTCCGACGGTGCACTACGTGAGCCCGTCGATCTGGGCCTGGCGCGGCTGGCGCATCCGCCGCATCGCGCGCTCGGTGAGCCGCATCCTGGTCATGCTGCCGTTCGAGGCGCCGATCTACGAGAAGGCGGGGGTGCCGGTCACCTACGTCGGCCATCCGCTCGCCGACGTGATCCCGTTCGCGCCGAAGAAGGACGAGGCGCGCGCCCAGCTGCGCCTGCCGGCGAGCAAGCTGATCGTCGCGCTGCTGCCCGGCAGCCGCCGCTCCGAGCTGCAGTACATGGCGAGCGCGTTTCTCCTCGCTGCCCACCGCTTCCGCCAGGAAGTCCACGACGTGCACTTCGTCTGTCCCACGGTGACGCGCGACACGCGGGAGATGTTCGAGCGCGCCCTGCACGAGCACGAGCGCACCGACCTGCCGCTCACCCTGCTGTTCGGCCATTCTCACGAGGCGCTCGCCGCCGCCGACCTCGCGCTCGTCGCGAGCGGCACGGCGACGCTCGAGGCGGCGCTCTTCAAGACGCCGATGGTGATCGCCTATCGGCAGTCTCCGATAACATGGGCGTTGATGAAGCCGATGCTCTACCTGCCCTACGTCGGCATGCCGAACATCCTCGCCGGGGAGCGGCTGGTGCCCGAGCTCCTCCAGGACCAGGCCACGCCGGCCAACCTCGCCGGCGCGCTCCTCACCCTCCTGCGCGATACGGCGAGCCAGAAGCGGCAGGTCGAGCGATTCCGCGAGTTCCACGAGCTGCTGCGCCAGAACAACGCCGAGAAGGCGGCCGATGCCATTCTCGCCTTCGTCAAATAGGATCGTCTGCGGGGTCGACGAGGCCGGACGCGGTCCGCTGGCCGGCCCGGTGTATGCCGCTGCGGTGATCCTCAATCCGGCGCGACGGATCAACGGCCTCGCGGACTCCAAGATCCTGGACCCGGGCACGAGGGAAGTCTTGGCCGCGCGCATCAAGGACAGGGCGATTGCCTGGTCGATCGCCTTCGCCACGGTGGAGGAGATCGACCGGCTGAACATCTTCCACGCCTCGATGCTCGCGATGCGTCGGGCGGTGCAGGGACTTCCGGTGCCCCCCGACGAAGCGTGGATCGACGGCAACCACTGTCCAAAGCTTTCCTGTCAAGCCAAGGCCTTCGTCGACGGGGATGCGAAGCACAAGCCGATCTCCGCGGCCTCCATCCTGGCAAAGACGGCCCGCGACGCGGAGATGACCGCGCTGCACGACCGCTACCCGGAATACGGCTTCGACAGGCACAAGGGCTACGGCACGCCGGAGCATCTCCAGGCGCTCGGGCGCGTCGGCCCCTGCGAGATCCACCGCAGGAGCTTCTACGCCGTGGGCGTGTTCTTCCAGGGCAACCTGTTCGCCGATGCCTGGGCGGCGATGGCCGAGCCGCTGCGCGTGCGCAGCTACCGAATGTACTGCGAGGCTATCAAACTCTGCGCAGGAGCCAGCCTCGCCGGCGAGGGCGAGAAGCTCGCCAAGTTCGACCGGCAGCGAAAGCGTCTGAAGCGCGCCTACGCCGACGTGCTGGCGACGGCGCAGGCGGCGCCGCATGCCGACCTGGTCGACGAGATGCTGAGAAAGGCTCGGCAGGAACTCAAGCCTTGAGCGTCCTGCGCTCGCGCGACAACCCGCGGGTCAGGCGCTGGGCGAAGCTCGCGCGGGAAAGCCGGCTGCGGCGCAGCGAGGGCCGGGCGCTCATCGAAGGGCCGCATCTCCTCGACGCTTTTCTATCCCGCGATCTCAAGCCCGCGGCCATTCTCGCCACCGAAGCGGCGATGGCGGACCCGGAAATCGCCGGCCTCGTGGCGAAGAGCACCCTGCAGCCGGTCGTGCTGTCGCAAGCGGTTTTCAAGGCGGTTTGCGACGCGGAGACGCCGCAGGGCGTGGCCGCCGAGATTCCCATCCCCGCGCTCCGCCGCGAAGGGGCATGGGTGTTCCTGGAGGCGGTGCAGGACGCGGGCAACGTCGGCGCCATCGTGCGCAGCGCCGCCGCATTCGGCGCCGGCGCCGTGATCCTCGACCGGGCTTGCGCAGATCCGTGGTCGCCCAAGGTGCTGCGCGCCGGGATGGGCGGGCATTTCCTGCTGCAGGTGCTACAGGTCGACTCGC
Organism: Burkholderiales bacterium; assembly: GCA_035639215.1. Classification (GTDB taxonomy): domain Bacteria; phylum Pseudomonadota; class Gammaproteobacteria; order Burkholderiales; family SG8-39; genus SCGC-AG-212-J23. The sequence continues at coordinate 3,695 of DASQYN010000672.1, read as the reverse complement.
TGGCGCCGGCGCTCGAGAGCTTCCCGGGACGGCTGATCTGCACGCTTGCGCGCGGCGGGGAGCCGCTGCGCAACGCCAGCCTGGACGGCAAGCTCGGCTGGATCTTCGGCAGCGAGGCACGCGGGGTTTCGCCCGCGAGCGTCGAAAAGGCGGTCGTTAAAGTGACCATCCCGGTGCAAACCGAATCGCTCAACGTCGCCGCCGCGGCGGCGGTATGCCTCTACGAGACGTTCAGTAGACCTGGCGCGAGATCCTGAGCTCGCGCAGGATGGTGGTGGCGATCTCCTCGATCGACTTGGAGGTCGAGTTGATGCAGCGGATGCCTTCGCGCCGCATCAGCGACTCGGCCGCGTCCACCTCGAAGCGGCAGTTGCCGAAGTCGGCGTACTGGCTGCCGGGCCGGCGCTCCTTGCGGATCTCGTGCAGCCGCTCCGGGGCGATGGTCAGCCCGTAGAGCTTCGTCTTGTGCAGGCGCAGCGCCTCGGGCAGCTTCATCCGGTGAAAGTCCTCCGGAATGAGCGGGTAGTTCGCCGCCTTCACCCCGAATTGCAGCGCCAGGTATAGGCTGGTCGGCGTCTTGCCGCTGCGCGAGACTCCGATCAGGATCACGTCCGCCTGGCCGAGCTCGCGGTGTGAGGCGCCGTCGTCATGCGCCATGGCGAAGTTGATCGCCTCGATGCGCTGCTGGTACTCCTTCTTGTCCATGGCGCTGTGCGAGCGGCCGATGGTGTGGCTGGACCTGACGCCGAGGCCGGCCTCGAGCGGATCGATGAACGTTTCGAAGAAATCGATGAACAGCGCCTTGGCGCGCCGAACGACCTGCCGGACGTCCTGGTTGACGAGCGTGGAGAAGACGACGGGCTGGCCGTTGCCTCTGGCGGCTTCGGCTTCGATGCGGTTCAGGCACTCCTCGGCCTTCTCGGTGGAATCGACGAACGGCAGGGTGACCTGATTGAACTCGACGTCCTCGAACTGCGTGAGCAGGCTGTGGCCGAGCATCTGCGCCGTGATGCCCGTGCCATCCGAAACGAAGAACACCGTGCGGCGCTGCGTCATAGAGGAATAAAATACTAGGCCAATGCGCGTTGCCTGGCTCAAGGATTTACGCCTTTCGGATCTTCCCCAGGTCGGCGGGAAGAACGCTTCGCTCGGCGAGATGACGAGCGCCCTTGCTGCCGCGGGCATCCGCGTGCCGGGCGGCTTCGCCACCACGGCGGAGGCATTTCGCGAGTTCCTTGCGGCGAATGGGCTGGACGCGAAGATCAGGGCCGAGCTCGAGAAGCTCGATCCCGCAGACGTGAAGGCGCTCGCCGCAGCCGGGAGGAAAATCCGCGAGTGGATTGCCCAGACGCCTTTCCCGGCGGATCTTGAGAGAGATATTCGTCATTTCTATCAGCAGCTTGAAGCGACAACTTCAAGAGAATGCTCGTTTGCCGTTCGGTCCTCCGCGACGGCGGAGGACCTTCCCGAGGCGTCCTTCGCCGGGCAGCAGGAGACCTTCCTCAACATCCGGGGCGCCGACCACGTTCTGGAGGCAATCCGCCATGTGTTTGCCTCGCTGTACAACGACCGGGCGATCTCCTACCGCGCGCACCAGGGCTTCGCGCATAGCGAGGTGGCGCTCTCGGCGGCCGTGCAGCAGATGGTGCGCAGCGACCTCGGCGCGAGCGGCGTGCTGTTCACGCTCGACACCGAATCGGGGTTCCGCGACGTCGTGTTCATCACCGCGTCTTACGGGCTCGGCGAAATGGTGGTGCAGGGGGCGGTGAACCCGGACGAGTTCTATGTCCACAAGCCGATGCTCGAGCGCGGCAAGCCGGCGATCGTGCGCCGCGCGCTCGGCTCCAAGTTGCAGAAGATGGTGTTCGCCGGCCAGCAGCAGGCGGGCAAGTCGACGCGCACGGTCGACGTTGCGGAGCAAGAACGCCACCGTTTCGCGCTCGGCGACGCGGACGTGCTCGAGCTTGCGCGCTACGGCGTGGCGATCGAGCGCCACTACGGCCGGCCGATGGACGTCGAATGGGCGAAGGACGGCGCCGACGGCAAGCTCTATGTTCTGCAGGCCCGCCCGGAGACCGTGAAGTCGCACAGCCGGGAAGTCGAGGAGCGCTATGCGATGAAGGGCAGCTCGCGCGTGCTCGCCACCGGTCGCGCCATCGGCCACAAGATCGGCAGCGGCACGGTGCGCGTGGTGCCCGATGCCTCGCAGATGTCGCGCATCAAGAAGGGCGACGTGCTGGTCACCGACATGACCGATCCCAATTGGGAGCCGGTCATGAAGCTCGCCGCGGCGATCGTCACCAACCGGGGCGGGCGCACCTGCCATGCGGCGATCATCGCCCGCGAGCTCGGCATCCCCGCGGTCGTCGGCTGCGGCGACGCGACCGGGCGCCTGAAGGACGCCCAGCCGGTCACCGTGTCGTGCGCCGAGGGCGATACCGGCAATGTTTACGAGGGTCTGATCCCCTTCGAGGTCTCGAGCCGCGAGCGGGGCGAGATGCCGCGCATCCCGGTGAAGATCGCGATGAACGTGGGAAATCCCGACCTCGCCTTCGAGTTCGCACAGCTGCCGAACGCCGGGGTAGGCCTGGCGCGGCTGGAATTCATCATCAACAACGAGATCGGGGTCCACCCGCGCGCCTGCCTGGAATATCCGAGGCTTCCGGCGGAGCTGAAGGACAAGCTCGAGGAGAAAAGCCGCGGTTATCCCGATCCGCGCCGCTTCTTCGTCGAGAAGATGGTCGAGGGGGTGGCGACCATCGCGGCGGCCTTCTGGCCGAAGCCGGTGATCGTGCGGCTCTCGGACTTCAAGTCCAACGAATACCGCAAGCTCCTCGGCGGCGAGCGCTACGAGCCCGAGGAGGAGAACCCGATGCTCGGCTTCCGCGGCGCCTCTCGCTACATCGCCGAGAGCTTCCGCGAATGCTTCGAGCTCGAGTGCGCGGCCTTCCGCAGGGTACGCGACGAGCTCGGCCTCACCAACGTCGAGCTGATGGTGCCTTTCGTGCGGACCCTCGGCGAAGCGCGCCAAGTCCTCGCGCTTCTGGAAAAGAGCGGATTGAAAAGAGGCGGCAACGGCCTGCGCATCGTCATGATGTGCGAGCTGCCTTCGAACGCGGTGCTCGCCGAGCAGTTCCTCGATCTCTTCGACGGCTTCTCGATCGGCTCGAACGACCTCACGCAGCTCACGCTCGGCCTCGACCGCGACTCGGGGCTCGTCGCCGAGGGCTTCGACGAGCGCGACGAGGCGGTGAAGCTGCTGCTCGCCGCCGCGATCCGCGCCTGCCGCAAGCACGGCAAGTACGTCGGCATCTGCGGGCAGGGGCCCTCGGACCATCCCGATCTCGCGCGCTGGCTGATGGAGCAGGGCATCGAGAGCATGTCGCTCAACCCCGATACCGTGGTTTCCACCTGGCAGGCGCTCGCCGAAGCGCCGGCGCCCGCCAGCGACGCAAAGAAGTCAGCGGCCGCCTAGCAACGCTGAGGTGCGTCGTCCCCGCATTCGCGGGAACGACGATCTAGGATCGGGTACGCAAGAGCCGCTGCTTTTCCCGCTGCCAGTCCTTCTCGCGCACGTCGGCGCGCTTGTCGTGCTTGAGCTTGCCCTTCGCGAGCGCCACGTCGAGCTTGATGCGTCCCTTGGCGTAGTGCAGGTTGAGGGGGATGAGTGAATAGCCGCGCTGCTCGACCTTGCC